>JAJFFI010000001.1 GCA_021776755.1 Alphaproteobacteria bacterium
CCCTCGAAGTCGCCTTCGATGTGGGTTGCAAGCTCGCCCCAGTCCGTCGGCGTCCAGCTCTGGAACCGCAGACGCGACTGGCGCGCATGGGCCCGGAAGTTGTCCGTGACGTTGGACGCGGCGCCGCCGCCGGTGCTCGCAGCAGCGACGAAGGCCGAGTCACCAAGGGACTGACCGATGTCATAGATGAAGTCCAGCTTTGCATAACCGCTGAACGACACCGAGGTGTTCGTGCCGGCCCATTTGACCGACCGCGGCTTGTCACCAGCCTCGAGCGCTGCCGCCGGGGCAACCTTGGCCTTCTTCTCGGTCGCCTGCTGGCGCTGCTCGAGCGAGGCAAGCTTGCCCTTGAGGGCTTCGAGCTTGGCTTTCAGATCGCTGACATCTTCAGCGGCTGCCGGCGACGCGAGAAGCGCAACCGCTGCCGTGGACATCAACATCGTGCGAATCGACTGACGTGTCATGATTAGGACCCCTTTTCTCTCCGTACCCTGGCTGCCCCCTTGGGGGTATTTTTGTGTCGCAGCCGATTTTTCTAAAATCGATGGTCTCTTTTCCCCCGTCCGGCCCAGTGTATTCAAGCATAATCCGTCATTTCCGCCGTTTGGCGCCCCAATTCGGCCACTTATCTTCAGCCCTGTGACCAAAGTGCAACGGGATTGGGCCTGTCAGGCGGGGCCGCGCCAACGCGACGGTTGTTAAACAGGCGGCAAAATGGCAGAAATCGGCTTCATTTTGGGGTGTCGGCCCGCGGAGACCGCGCCAATTGAACGGCGAAAATCGCCAAAATCCGGCAGAATTCCGGCATGGATATCAATCGTCTGATGACAGACGCCGTCGAGGCGCATCACAACGGCCGGCACGCCGAGGCCCGGGCGGTCTATGACCGCATTCTGGCGGATATGCCGGATCAGCCGGACGCGCTCCACTACCGGGGCCTTCTCCGTCATCAGACCGGCGACACGCAGGGCGCGCTCTCCGATCTCGCGGCGGCAGTGCAGGGGCGCGGGAACGATCCCGGAATCCGGTTCAACTACGCGGAAGTCCTGAGGGAAGCGGGGGACGCCGCTGCTGCACTCGAGCACTACCGGAAGGTGATTTCAGCCGCGCCGGGCGATGCCGACGCGCGGTTCGGGCTCGCCAATGCCGCGTTCGACCTCGGCCACTTCCGGGACGCCGCCGAAGCCTACCGGGCGGCCATCCGGCTGAACCCCAACGATCCGGAATTCCACAATAATCTGGGCAATGCCCTGGCCCAGCTCGGGTTTGTCGAGGAGGCCACCGAAGCCTACCGGCAGGCCGTGCGGCTGGCCCCCGACTACATCGAGGCGACCACAAACCTTGCAGACATTCTGGGGCTTGGCGGTCATGGGGGCGAAGCGCGTGAGGTCTGGGCCGAACTCGACCAGCGGCTTGCGCGCGCACGGCGCGAGGACACAGAAGCCCGGATCGCCCGCGCCCGCGCCCGGGTCAGTCTGGGCGACAGTGCTGCGGCCGTCAGGCTGCTTGAGACGGCGGCGGCGGCCGGTGCGCCGGCGACGCGGGCCGAAATGGAGCAGATTGGCTGGACCTGGGCGCAAATGCAGCGCTGGCGCGCCGCCCTCGAAGCGTTTCAGGCCGCGGCGGACGCCGGCACGCCAGACCCCGCACTCGAATGCCAGATCGGAAATGCGCTGATCGAACTCCGTCAGCCCGAAGCTGCACATGAGGCTTATTCACGGGCCGAAACGCTGGCGCCGGGCCATATCCCGGCCCTTCTGGGCGCGGGGCGCGCGCTGCAGCAGGTGGGGCAGTTCGAGGATGCGGCCGAGAAATACCGGGCGGTGATCGCGGCCGAGCCGGGCAACGGGCTTGCCTGGTATCAGCTGGCCTCGGCGCGCCAACTCGAGGCCGGCGATGAACTCGGCCGGCTCCGCGCGCTCGCCGCCGATCCGGAGCATCCGGAAGAAGTCCGGGAATCGATGCATTTCGCCGCGGGCGACGTCCTCGACCGGCTCGGCGAATACGACGCCGCGTTCGCGCATTATGCCGCCGGGAACGCGATGCGCTCGGCCCGCAACCCGTTCGATCTCGCGGGCTGGCGGGCCCAGACCGATCGCCTCATCGAGCTCTTCGACGCGGAGTTCTTCAAGCAACGCAAGGGTTTCGGAGATCCGGGCGATCTTCCCGTGTTTGTTCTTGGAATGCCGCGCTCAGGCACGACGCTGACCGAACAGATTCTCGCGAGCCACCCGGAAGCCCATGGCGCGGGCGAGCTTTACGAGCTCGAGGACACCGTGCGGCGTGCCCGCCTCGCCTTGCCGGATAACGCCGCCGAGGCCGCCTATCCCGGCTTTTTTGCCGCCCTCGCCGAGGAGGACAGCGCCCGTCTTGGCGCCGATCACATTGCGCGCCTGCGAGCCTGTGATGAAAGCGCCGCCCGCGTCGTCGACAAGATGCCTGGAAATTTCGCCCGCCTCGGCGCGATCGCGCTGCTGCTGCCGGGCGCGCAGGTCGTGCACACCCGGCGGAATGCGGTCGACACTTGCCTGTCATGTTATTTCCAGAATTTCCGGTCGCTCGAATTCACCTTCGATCTCGAAGTGCTGGGAGGGTTCTTCCGGGACTACCTGCGGCTGATGGCGCACTGGGAGAAAGCCCTGCCGCTCGAGATCTTCGATCTCCGGTACGAGGACCTGACCGGCGACCCGGAGCCCTGGAGCCGGAAACTGGTCGCGCATACCGGGCTCGCGTGGGACGACGCCTGCCTCGCCTACCACAAGGGTGCGCGCCCGATCGCGACCGCCAGCACCTGGCAGGCGCGGCAACCGGTCTACACGACTTCGGTCGAGCGGTGGAAGCGCTACGAGAAACATCTGGGCCCGCTAATCGAGGCCCTCGGCGATGCAGCGGATATGGCGTGATGGCACAGGCCGGCGACCGCGCGCTGCAACAAATCTCCGACCGCATGGC
>JAJFFI010000002.1 GCA_021776755.1 Alphaproteobacteria bacterium
CGGCAGCGGTCTCGACGTCGGCAAGACCATAGCGCTCGGCGCAATGACAAAATCCAAACTCGACGTCTTCGACGTCAAGAACCCGAAGTTCGTGCGCGACCGGCGCACCCGGGTCGCCCCCATTGTCGCGGTGCCGACCACCGCCGGCACTGGCTCGGAAATCGGCCGCGCGGTCGCCCTGGTCGACGAAGAAGCGCACGCCAAGCGCATTCTGATGCACCCGAAGATGCTGCCGCCGGTGGTGATTGCCGACCCGGCGCTGACCACCAGCCTGCCGCCGCACCTGACGGCGGCCACGGGCATGGATGCGTTGGCCCACAATCTCGAGGCCTATTGCACCGGCGTCGAGTACCACCCGATGGCCGACGGCATCGCCATCGAGGCGATCCGGCTGCTGAAGGACTGGCTGCCGGCAGCCGTCGCGGACGGCGCCAACCTTGAGGCGCGGACCCATGTCATGGCGGCGGCGACGATGGGCGCAGCCGCCTTCCAGAAGGGGCTCGGCGGCATTCACGCACTGTCGCACCCGGTGGGCGCGCATCTCGATGTGCACCACGGCCTCGCGAACGCGGTCTTCATGCCCTACGTGCTGGCCTATAACCGGCCGGCGATCGAGGCGCGGATCGTGCGCCTTGCCCGCTACCTCGACTTGCCGCCGGGCTTTGCGGCATTCCTGAACTGGATCGTGGCGCTCCGCGAAAAAATCGGCATCCCGCACACTGCCGCCGACCTCGGCCTGACCGCGGGCCAGCTTTACGATCTCGGTAACGAGGCGGCCGCCGATCCCTGCGCGCCCGAGAACCCGATGCCGGCCGGTGCGGCTGAATACCGGACGATCTACCGGAACGCCATCGAGGGCAATCTGCACTGACCTCCTGAAAACGCCCGATCCGGCCGCGCAATAATATTACCCGACCTGTCCGGCGCACGACGCTCCCGCACGATGGCCGCGGCCCGCGCGAAAGCCGATTGCGTTTTTTGCGTGTGGCGGCGACAGGCCTTGCAATTGGCCGGGCCGGTTTCGATACTCCGCTGAAACCAAAGCGATTCTGCTCTTTTTGCCAACCAGGAAATTCGTCATGGCCGTCTTCGACCTGCCCGACTTCGATCAGCATGAGCGCGTTGCCTTCTTCCAGGACAAGGCGTCCGGACTGAAGGCCGTGATCGCGGTGCACAACTCCAATCTCGGCCCCGCGCTGGGCGGCTGCCGGGTGTGGAAATATGCGACAGACACCGAGGCCGCGACCGATGTGCTGCGGCTCTCCAAGGGCATGACCTACAAGGCGGCGATGGCGGGCCTCGCCCTCGGTGGCGGAAAATCGGTGATCATTGCCGACGCCAAGACCGAAAAGACCGCCGACATGATGCGCGCCATGGGCCGGGCGGTCGACAGCCTCGGCGGGCGCTACATCATTGCCGAGGACGTCGGCTCGACGGTCGCCGACATGGACCTGATCCGCGACGAGACGCCTCATGTTTCCGGCGTGACCGGCGGCGCGGGCGATCCCTCCCCCTCGACCGCCCACGGTGTCGCCGTCGGCATCGGGGCCGCCGTGAAGCACAAGCTCGGGCGGGACAGCGTCAAGGGGCTCAAGATCGCCGTGCAGGGCGTCGGCAATGTCGGGCATCATCTTTGCGACTGGCTGCACAAGGACGGCGCCGAACTCTTTGTCACCGACATCAACGAAGACGCGATCCGGCGTTGCGAGACCGAGTTCGGCGCGACCCGCTTTGACAGCGATCCTGCAGCCTTCTGGGCAATGGATGTCGACGTGCTGGCACCCTGCGCATTGGGCGCCGGTGTGAACGACGCAACGGTTCCGGTCATTACCGCGCCGGTCGTCGCGGGCGCTGCCAACAACGTGCTTGCCGAGGAACGCCACGGCGAGGCGCTCCGACAGAAGGGCGTGCTCTATGCGCCCGATTACGTGATCAACGCCGGCGGCCTGATCGACGTCGCCCGCTTCAAGCTTGACATGGATCTCGAGGCCGCGAAGAAAAAGCTGCTGGCGATCCACGGCACCCTGACCGCGATCTTCGAGCGCAGCGACGCCGAAGGCCAGCCCACCAGCGAAGTCGCCGACGCCATGGCCGAAGAGCGCTTTCTGGCATCGTGAACAATGGATTCACCACAGAGGCGGTGAGGCAATGAGGATTTTCTATCCGGACTCTTCGCGATGACGGTCCAGCCGGACGACAAGCTAACCCAGGCGATCATTGGCGCCGCGATCGACGTCCACCGAGAACTCGGACCTGGTTTGCTTGAATCCGCCTACGAACATTGCCTTTCCCACGAATTGGGACTTCGCGGAATTGGGACTTCGCGGTCTGGCCGTCGAAAGGCAAATGGCGGTTCCCGTCGTCTACAAGGGAATTCGACTTGAATGTGGGTACCGGATCGACATTGTAGTAGATCAACAAGTGGTCGTGGAGATCAAGACCGTAGATCGGTTACTTCCCGTCCATGAAGCCCAGTTGCTTACCTATTTGAAACTGACGTCTATCTCGACAGGATTGCTCCTGAATTTTCATGCACCGGTACTGCGTGACGGGCTTCGCCGAATGGTTCTTTAGTATGCGGCAAGCCGCTCTTCTCTGTGCCTCACTGCCTCTGTGGTGAGAGTCTTTTTTGGGATTTTGGATCCATGACCGAATTTCTGCTGCAGGCCTTCATTACGTTGTTCGTGGTGATCGATCCGCCGGGGAATGCGCCGATTTTCGCCGCGCTCTCGTCAGACATGGACCGCGCGCAACAGCGCCGGACCGCGATCCGGGCAATCGTGATTGCCGCCATCATCCTTGTCCTGTTCGCTGCCTTCGGCGAAATCCTGCTACGCGCACTTGGTGTCAGCCTTGCGGCGTTCCGCATCGCGGGCGGCATCCTGCTGTTGCTGGTGGCAATCGACATGGTGTTCGCGCGCAGATCCGGCGGCCGGGGTGCCACCACCGAAGAAGAAAAAGAGGCCGAGGCGCGCGAGGATATCTCGGTCTTCCCCCTCGCCTTCCCGCTGATCGCCGGCCCCGGCACCATGACCTCGGTGCTGCTGCTGTCCGGCAAGGCCGATGGCGACCCGGCGTATCTCGGCATCCTGTTCGCGGTGCTGATCGGGATCCTGGTGCTGACGCTCATCCTGCTGCTGCTCGCGGGGCAGGTCGCAAAATTGCTGGGCGTGACCGGGACCAACGTGATCGGCCGGGTTCTCGGCGTCATCCTCGCGGCACTCGCCGCGCAATACATCATCGACGGCATCCAGAAGTCATTGCTCTCCTGATACCGGCGTATTGCAGGCTCCCGGCTGGAT
The DNA here is from genome assembly GCA_021776755.1 of Alphaproteobacteria bacterium. GTDB lineage: Bacteria > Pseudomonadota > Alphaproteobacteria > JAJFFI01 > JAJFFI01 > JAJFFI01. The sequence goes on from JAJFFI010000002.1 coordinate 3,303, forward strand.
ATCCCATTCCATGGATTTGCGAATAATTCTCACTTGCGCACAGGCAAGGGTGGTCGTATATCAAGTGTAATTGAGAACGCTTCTCAAACGCATTTTCTACTGGAGCCATCGAAGACCATGTCCCTCATCCGCCGTTTTACCTTCCCCGCCATCGCAGCCCTGCTGGGCGCCGGCGCCGCCCTCCCCGCCCTGGCTGCCGAAGAGGTCAATGTCTACTCCTATCGGCAGGAGGTGCTGATCCGGCCGCTGCTCGACAAGTTTACCGAGGAGACCGGCATCAAGGTGAACGTGGTGTTCGCCAAGAAGGGAATGATCGAGCGCCTCAAGGCGGAGGGTGACGCGGGCCCGGCGGATGTCGTGCTGACCACCGACATATCGCGCCTGATCGCGACCAAGGACGCGGGCGTGCTGCAGCCGGTAAAATCCGGTGTGCTCGAGCAGAACATTCCCGCACAGTATCGCGACCCGGAAGGCTACTGGTATGGCCTCACGATGCGGGCGCGCCCGATCATGTACAACCCGGACAACGTGAAGCCCGAAGACCTGTCGACTTATGAAGGGTTGGCCGACCTCAAATGGAAGGGCCGCATCTGCATCCGCTCGTCGGGAAACGTCTACAACCAATCGCTCGTGGCCTCGATGATCGCCGACAACGGCGCGCCGGCGGTCGAGACCTGGGCCAAGGGATTCGTGCGCAACTTTGCCCGCAAGCCCCAGGGTGGCGACCGTGACCAGATCCGGGCCGTTGCCGCCGGCGAATGCGATGTCGCAATCGCCAACCCCTACTATCTCGCCGGCATGCTGGCGTCGTCGAAGCCCGAAGA
>JAJFFI010000011.1 GCA_021776755.1 Alphaproteobacteria bacterium
CGTCGTCCGGCACCGAATGGGTCTGCTGGTCGTCGGTCCTCTGGATGCGGTGTTCGACGCGGCGGAGGTAGTCGTAGCTCTCGGTTAGCTCCTGCACGACGTCGGCGCCGACGTGGCCCGCGGCCGCCAGTGCTGACAGGCTTTCGCAAGTGGGGCGGGTGCGGAGCGAGGGGTCGCGACCGCCCCAGATCAGTTGCTGGGTCTGGGCGAAGAACTCGATCTCGCGGATGCCGCCGCGGCCGAGCTTGATATTGTGGCCGGGAATGTCGATGCGGTCGCCGCCCTTGTGGGCCGCGATCTGGCGTTTGATCGAGTGGATATCCTGAATGGCGGCGAAATCGAGGGACTTCCGCCAGATGAAGGGCCTCAGAAAGCGGATGAAGTCGTCGCCCGCCGCAATGTCGCCGGCCACCGGGCGCGCCTTGATCATGGCCGCCCGCTCCCAGTTCTGCCCCATGCTCTCGTAGTAGGTCTCGGCGGCAAGGACCGAGACGGCGAGCGGCGTCGCTCCCGGGTCGGGGCGGAGCCGGAGGTCGGTGCGGAAGACATAGCCGTCTGCCGTGCGTTCTTCGAGGAAACGCGCGAGTTCCCGGGTCAGGCGCACCATCTGCTGGCCCAGCCGGTCCCGGTCGACGCCCTTCATCCGGTCGGGGTCATAGAGCACGATGATGTCGATATCGCTGGAATAGTTGAGCTCGCCGCCGCCAAGCTTGCCCATTCCGAGGACCACATAGCCGCTGCCCTGTTCAGGGTCGCCCGGGTCGGGAACCTCCAGCTTACCGGCGCTGGCCATCTCCCCCAGCAAATGGGCCAGCGAGATCTGAATACCGGCTTCTGCAACCTCGGTTATGGCGCCGACGACCTCATTCAGCGACCATGCTCCGGTAATGTCAGCAAGAGCGATCAACAGGGCTGCACGGCGCTTCATCACCCGGACCGCGGTCATCACGGCGCCAGGTGTTCCTCCTGCGTCAGCGCCCGCATTTTGCCGCGATTCCGTGATGATCTCACGTAACAGCGCATCGGGTGCAACCCCGTACAGCCGTTGGACAAATTCAGGCTCGGCGAGTACACAACGTGTCAGGTGCGGACTGTTGCCAAAGACCGATTCCAGCACGGCCTCGACATCGGACGACGGACGCCCCTGGTCGGCGCCGTCGAACGCGTCGCGCCACGACTCCAGGCCCTTGGCCGCCGCGTCGGGGCTCGCGGGCCGGGGCAGCTTTTCAGGTGCGCTGAAGATCGGGCTGGGTGACACAGGTTGTGGCCTCGTGAAACGGATTTGCCCCGGCCTGGGGCCAAACGCGGTGAAACACGGGGAACGCGTGCACCGCCGGAATGTAAGCATATATCACAGACCGCCAGCGCAATGCCGGGCGGATGGGGACGCTCTCTCGCCGTGATTCGGAAATTCGCCAGACTGTTTTTGGAGTGCTGCCTCGTGTTCGTGGTGGCGGTCGCGGTGTTTGCCGGCGTCACGCTCTGGCGATTGACCGAGACTCCCGTCTCGCTCGCGGTCCTCACGCCGATCCTGGCCGAGCAACTGCGGCCGGAAGACGACTCCTTCAGTATTTCGTTCGAAAAGACGGTCCTGGTCTGGGACCGCAAGGACAACGCGCTCGCCATCCAGGCGCGGGGCGCCAAAGCGATCGACAAGGATGGCTGGACCATCGCCGATTCGCCGGCGGTGCAGATCGACTTCAGCGTACCCGCGGCCCGCAATGGCGTGATCGCACCGACCCGGCTGATGATCCTCAAACCCGAGGTGCGGCTCGCCCGCAAGAAAGACGGGAGTATCGATTACGGCGGCATCGTTACCCCGAACGCCAAACCGGAAAAGGGTACTGCCGGCGACCAGCATCCGGCATTCAGAAAAACAAAAGTGCTGCCGGTGTTGATTTCCGAAGTTCTGCGCGAACCTGACATGGACCGCCCGCTCAGTTTTCTGAAGGAAGTCCGCATCGTCGACGCACGCCTGCGGATCGAGGACCAGGTGCGCGGCGGGGCCTGGTACGCGCGGAACGTGAACCTGACCTTTGGCCGCGATGTCGTCGGTCTGCGCGCCGGGCTCGCGATGGACATCGACGTGGGTGGGCAGATCGCGAAAGTGCGCGCGGCCGGCCTTTACAGCAAGGCCGACGACGAACTCACTGCGACGCTGACATTTCTCGACATCGACCCTTCGGTGGTGGGGGCGTCGGTGCCGGGGCTCGAGGCGCTCGACCACATCCGGGTTCCGATTCGGGGCGACATCAACATCGTCATGGCGGGTGATGGCAAGTTGAAGGCATTCCAGGTCAATGCCGCCGGGCGTGGTGGAACGATACGGCTGCCGGACGACACCCGTCGCGAGGTTGCCGTGCAGCGCTTCGAAACCACGGCGGTGCTGTCGCCCGATCTTCGCCGGATCGATCTGAACAACATCGAGATTGAATTTGTCGACGGGCCGACGCTGGAGGTGGGCGGGTCCGTCGACATCGCCACAATCGCCCGGCGCACAAACCTGACGGCCACGATCCTGAATGTCGACATGGCCAAGCTGGGTAATTTCTGGCCGCAGGGCATGGCCGAGGGCGCCCGTGAATGGATCACGGCGAACGTGACCAACGGGAAGATTCCGGAAATCCAGGCCGCGCTGTCGATGCGCTATCTCGATGGCGTCCAGCGCGATGAGTCCGGGGTTGTCGTCGGCCGCGGCGCGACGGGCTGGGATGTGGTCTACGCCCGCGGCGCGATGCTCTACAGCGGCCTCGAGGTCACCTTCCTCGAGGGCTTGCCTCCTGTGCGCGGCGTTGCCGGCCACAGCACGTTCGATCAGAACGCTTTCGATCTGAAAATCCGCACGGGCACCCTTGAGGGTCTGGCTGTCGGCCCCGGCGCCATGCGCATCGATGGCCTGCAGGATGCCGTCCAGTGGGCCACCGTCACGGTCGACCTCAAGGGCAAGCTCAGCGAAGCGCTCCGGATCATCGATTATCCCCGGCTGGGCTACGCAAGCCTGATGGGGATCAAGCCTGCAGACATCGGGGGCGAGACTGGCGCGACGATGCGCGTTCGCCTGCCGCTGCTGAAGGACCTGGATATCGACCGGGTCGAGCTCGAGGTGAGCGCGGACATCGAAAGTCTGCGCTGGCCGAACGCGCTGGACGATCGTGAGTTCACGTCGTCGCGGATGCAGCTCAATCTCGACGGGACCCGTATGGTGCTGACCGGGGCGGGCAAGCTGGCCACGGTCGATATCGAGCTCACCTGGCGTGAAAACTTCACCGACGACGACGTGTATCGGCGCCGGCTGCAGGCGGGGGGACGCATCGATCTCGCCGATCTTGCGAGTCTCGGGTTCGGAACCTCGCCCTACATCACCGGCAAGGCGCCGGTCCAGGTCACCTATTCAGAGCTCCTGAACGGGACTGGCAC
>JAJFFI010000101.1 GCA_021776755.1 Alphaproteobacteria bacterium
CGGGCGGCTCGGTCGGCTACGAGATTTTCGACCGCGCCGAAGGCATCGGCAGCTCGAGCTTCGTGCAGAACATCAACCGGCTCCGCGCACTCGAGGGCGAGCTTGGCCGTTCAATAAAGACAATCTCGGGCGTGATTTCCGCGCGCGTGCATCTGGTTCTCCCCCAACGCCAACTGTTCAGCCGCACCGCCGAAGACGCGAGCGCCTCCATCGTGCTCCAGGTCGCCGGAAGCTCACGTCTCAACGGAGGCCAGATCGGCGCGGTCCAGTCGCTCGTTGCCGCCGCCGTGCCGGGTCTCAAGCCCGAGAAAATCTCGGTCATCGACAGCCGGGGCAATTTGCTGGCCCGGGGCGGCGATGGTGAAGCCGGCGGCTTTGCCGGCGCCGGCGGGGCCGCCGAGAAGCGCCGTGCCTACGAACACCGGCTGTCGCGCACCATCGAGGAGATGCTCGAGAAAACCTTCGGCGCCGGCACCGTGCGAGCCCAGGTTACCGCACGGATGAATTTCGACCAGGTCACCACCTCGCGCGAGATCTACGACCCCGACGGCCAGGTCGCGCGTTCAAGCCAGACGGTGTCCGAGACCAGCCAGAACAAGGAAGGCAAGGAAGGCGAGAAGAAGGTCTCGATCGGCCAGCAGCTTCCCACGCCCCAGCCCGAGGGCGAAGCGGGCGGCGCCAAGGAAACCAGTGCAGCGACCTCCAAGCGCGTGCAGGAAATCGTGAACTACGAGATCACCAAGACCGTCGAGAGCAAGGTCACCCAGTCGGGCACCGTCAATCGGCTCTCGGTTGCGGTCCTGATCGACGGCAAGTACGGCGCGCCGAACGCCCAGGGCCAGCGCGCCTACACCGCCCGCACCAAGGAAGAGATCGACGCTGCCACTGCGCTCGTGAAATCCGCAATCGGGTTTGACGAGAAGCGCGGCGACAAGATCGAACTCGCCAATATGCAGTTCGTCCCCAACGTCCCGGTCGAGGCCGAGGAGCCCGGCTTTCTCGACGGCCTGACCAAGAACGACTACATGCGCGGCGCCGAAATCCTCGTGTTCCTGCTGGTCGGCGCGCTTGCCCTCCTGTTCGTCGTGCGGCCGATGATCCGCCGCCTTCTCGAAGTCCGCCCGGCGCTTGCCGCCGGCGACCTCACCGCGCTCGAAGTGCCCGATGAGCCCTCCCAGGGCCAGATCGAGGCCCGCGATCGCGCCAGGAAACGCGAGGAGGACAGCGCGATGATCGACATCGAAGGCGTCGAGGGACGGGTCAAGCAATCGACCCTGAACAAGGTCAGCGAAATCATCGACAACCACACCGACGAGTCGGTGTCGATACTGCGTAGCTGGATCTACAACGAGACGTGAACGCAATGGCTGCAACACCACAGAAGCGCTCCCGCGACGACGTCCGGGCCCTGACCGGGACCGAGAAGGCGGCGGTGATGATGTTCGCGGTTGGCGAGGAAAGCGCCGCCAAGATGCTCGAGCATATGGGCGACGACGAGATCCGCGAGCTGTCCCAGACGATGGCCCATCTGGGCGGCGTCAGCGGCAACGTGGTCGAGCGCCTGTTCGTCGAGTTTGCCGACAGCATCTCCTCGACCGGCTCACTGGTCGGCTCTTATGAAAGCACCGAGCGCCTGCTGCAGCGCGCGTTGTCCGACGAGCGCGTCGGCAACATCATGGAAGACATCCGCGGCCCCGCCGGCCGTACGATGTGGGACAAGCTCGCCAACGTAAACGAGGGCGTGCTCGCCAACTATCTCAAGAACGAATACCCGCAGACCGTCGCGGTCGTGCTTTCGAAGATCAAGCCCGACCACGCTGCCCGCGTCCTCGGCGTGCTGCCCGAAGGCTTCTCGATGGAAGTCATTATGCGGATGCTGCGGATGGAAACCGTGCAGCGCGAAATTCTCGAGGACGTCGAGAACACGCTCAAGAACGAGTTTATGTCGAACCTGGCCCGCACGACGCGGCGCGACTCCCACGAGCTCATCGCGGAAATCTTCAACTCCTTCGACCGCAACACCGAGGCGCGGTACTTCACCGCGCTTGAGGAGCGCAACCGCGAGTCCGCCGAGAAGATCCGCGCGCTCATGTTCACATTCGAGGACCTCGGCGATCTCGATCCGGGTTCGGTGCAGACGCTGATCTCGAAGATCGACAATGCGCGCCTCGCGATGGCGCTCAAGGGCGCGTCCGAGAAGATGAAGGACCTGTTCTATTCCAACATGTCGTCCCGCGCCGCCAAGATCATGCAGGAGGAAATGGAGAGCATGGGTCCGGTGCGCATGCGCGACGTCGACCAGGCCCAGGCCGACATGGTGCAGACCGCAAAGCAGCTGGCCGCCGACGGCGACATCATGCTGGTCGACAGCAAAGACGACGACGAGCTGGTGTACTAGGCGCGCGATGGACCTCTCAGCCGAAAAATTCCTGTTCGGAACCCGGTTCGACGATCCGGTCCTCGAGGACGACGGCGTCGACTCCGAAGAGACCGCGCGGGAGAAAGCGCGCACGGCGCTGGTCGAGGAAGGCCGCCAGGCCGGATTGGCCGAAGCGCGGCAGGAAACCGGCCAGCACGCCGCCGACGCGCTGGCGCGCCTGCCCGATGCGCTCACCGCGATTGCGTCCGCCCGCGAAGTCGTTTGTGAGGAGATTGCCGGGCAGGCGGCCGAAGTTGCGGTCGCAATCGTCCGGAAATCACTGCCGGCGCTCGCCAAACGCGAGGCCGTTGACGAAATCATGGCGCTGATCCGCGACTCGGTCCGCGATCTCATGGAAGAGCCCCGGATCGTGGTGCGGGTCAACGACGCCCTGCTCGACGCCATCCGTGAGCAGGCCGAGCCAGCGCTCGCGGAAGCGGGGTTCGCCGGCGACGTCGTGCTGCTCGCCGAACCCGGATTTGCCGCGGGCGACTGCCGGGTCGAATGGGCCGAAGGCGGCGCTGAACGCGATAGCCGGCGCATCTGGTCCGAAATTAACAATGCCGTGAAGCGGGTCACCGGAGCCGCCCTCGCTGATCCGCAGCAACCGGCCCAACAGGAACCGGCCCCGTACAATCCGGACGCCGAAACTGAAATTGATACCGAAACCACACCCGAAGCCGCAATCGCGCCCGTCGAGGCCGAATTCAAGGAGACCGCGTAATGGACGAGAACAAGGACCTCGAGCTGGAAGAGCAGAAAGCCGAT
>JAJFFI010000102.1 GCA_021776755.1 Alphaproteobacteria bacterium
GGCAGTCTCGCAGCATCGTCAGCGTCGGGTCGATCTCGCGGCGTTTGCGCTCCTCGACGATGCGGGTCAGGATCTCCCAGGTGTCCTTGATCGAGGTGAAATGATCGCGCCGGTCGCCGAGCACATGGCTCGACTTCACCAGCTCCCAGCTCATCAGCTCCTTGAGGCTGGTCGAGACGTTGGAGCGGGCGATCGAAAGCGTTTCGCAGATCTCCTCGGCCGGCATCGGCTGGGGTGCGAGATACAGCAGCGCATGAACCTGGGCGACCGACCGGTTGACGCCCCACCGCGTCCCCATCTCGCCCCAGTGCAGGATGTAACGTTCCATCGCAGGTGTCAGTTTCATGGCATGTCTCAAGTTTCAGTAATTTCTGTTATTACAGAAATTAAGGAATATGGGCGGGAATGTCAAGATCAAGGCGCCTCAGGGTGAAGCTCCGTTGCGGCAGGGGGAAGGCTTTACGCGAGCCCGAACTCCGCTGCCCGCTCCAGCAGCCGCTTGGCGGTCATGTAAGTGGGGAGTTCGAGCATGTTGCCGTCGAGCTCGACATTGGCAAGGCCCCCGCCCTGGGCCGCTTCGTAGGTCTCGACGATGCGCCTTGCGTCAGCGATCTCGGCCGCGGCGGGCGTCAGGATTTCGTTGATAATGGCGGCGTGTTCCGGCGCGACGGCGCTCTTGGCCTTGTAGCCGAAGCGTCGCGCGGCGAGCGTCTCGGCGCGGAGACCGCCCTCGTCGCGCCAGGTGTAGGGACAATCGATCGACAGCACGCCGGCGGCGACGCATTCGAGATGAAAGCGCTGGCGGACGTGGAACAGCTCGAGCCCGTCCTGCCCGCGCTGGGCCCCGAGATCGGCGGCCATGTCCTCGCTCGCGACCAGGCAAGCGCTGACGCGCGGGCTCGAGAGGGCGATGTCGTAGGTCTGCATCAGCCCCCGGGCGAGCTCGACATTCGGAACGATCTCGGTCGACCCGGCGGCGATGCCGTTGGCGTCTTCGAGGCGCGTGATCTCGCGGTCGAGGCGGACAATCTGCGCCGGCTCCGCGACTTTCGGCAGATACACCACGTCGGGCGCGCCCTTCATGACGGCTTCGAGGTCTTCGAGCCCGCAGGTTTCCAGCGGATTGACGCGCACGGCGGTGACGGCGCTGCCCTTGCGCCAGCCGTCCATGATGCCGGGCGACATGGCGCGGGCCGCCGGGCGCCGGGCGGGCGTCGTGAAATCCTCAAGCTCCTGGACGATGACGTCGGCGCCCCTGTCGGGGGCAGCTCGCAGCGCCGCCTCGTCGGCGCCCGGCACGAACAGCCAGGACCGGCGGAGAGCGACCGGAATACGTGTCCGGGACATCAGGCGCCGCCGGTCACGGGATCGGTTGCGGGGTCGGGCAACGTGAAGACTTCCTGCGGCGCCTCGACCCCGCGAAGCTGATGGCACCCGAGCGACACGAGCTCACGCCGGGTGAGGGCTGCGAGTGCGCCCGAGACCAGCACATGATGCCCGGTCTCCTTGCACAGCTCCTCGAGCCGCGAGGTGTGGTTGACGGCCGGGCCGATGGCGGTGAAGTCGAGCCGGTCGGGCGCGCCGATGTTGCCGTACATGACGTCGCCCACATGCAGCGCGATGCCGTGGTCGAGGGACGGTGCGCCGGTCCCGGCGCGGATGACGTTCAACGCCGTCATCGCGTCCATCGCGTCTTCGGCGGCGGCAATCGCCTGGTCGGCCCGCGCCTGGATGTCGTCGGCCGACGAGATCGGAAACAGCGCGAGCACGCCGTCGCCGATGAACTTCAACACCTCGCCGCCGGACTCCTCGATGGCCGGCACGATGGCGTCGAAGTATTCGTTCAGCAGGTCGACGATATCGGCGGCCGGGTAGGTGTCGGAAAGCCGCGTGAAGCCGCGGAGATCGCTCGACCAGATCACCGCATTGAGGTTGCGCCCGGTGCCGCGGGTCACCTCGCCCGCCAGCACCCGGCTGGCGGTGTCCTGGCCGAGATAGGTGCGCATGAGCGAAGTCTTCATGCGCCGGACCGCGTGCAGCTCGATGTTGGCCGCCAACATGGCGTTGACGCCTTCGAGGACCGCAATATCGCGGTCGGAAAAGCCCGCCGCCGAATCGGTCGTGTAGCTTATGAAATCGATCGCGCCGTCGGAATGCGCAAGCCCGATGGCGTAGTAGTCGGTCATCCCCTGCTCGCGGAGGTCCGCCAGCACCGGGAAGTCAAACAGCGGCTCGGGGCTTGAGAGCTTTCGGCGGATCGGCGCGGCGCCCTCGCGGATCGCCTTTAACGGGCTCAGGCGGTACTGATCGCTGTCGAGCATGTCGTGGCCGCGGTCGACTTCCTCGGCCACCGCGGTCTCCGTCCGCCAGGTAAAGCCGGTGGCCGCGATCAGCGGATGCATTGTCCGGATGCCCATCAGGGTGCGGGTCAGCGGCACGCCCGCCTGGCGCAACTGGTGGCAATAGGCGTCGACAAAATGCCGGGTGCCCCGGATGGCGCGGCCCTCGCGCAAGATCCAGTCGGCGATCGCCCGCCCCGGCGCATCTTCCGCCGGAACGGCGCTGCCGTCCGCCTTGGCAGACCGGGCGAATTCGGAGGCGTCGGTTTCGGCAATCGCCATAGTGGGCTCCAGCACGGAGAGGGGCGGACGAGAAATCGCTGGTTGATCGGCGGCACAGGCTGCACAATCACCTTATTAATGGGGCAAACCGTATTCAGGCTTGACCGGAACCAATATTGCGCCATCTCAAGGACTGGACAAGGCTGCACCCCCGGCGACGCACGCGAACGTGACATTCGTTGAGCATTTTGCAAATGATCCCGCGGCTGCCGACGCACTGGAGACATCGATGTTTATCGAAACCGAACAGACCCCCAATCCCGCGACACTGAAGTTCCTGCCGGGCGAGACCGTCATGGCAAAGGGCACGGCGGATTTCCCCACGGCCGATGATGCCGAGGGCAAATCGCCGCTCGCCGAGGCGCTGTTCAAGGTGCCGGGCGTGACGGCGGTCTTCCTCGGGCGTGACTTTGTGACCGTCACCAAGGCAGAGGCCGAGGACTGGCAGGCGATGAAACCGCAGATCCTCGCGGGCATCATGATGCACTACAAGTCCGGGGCGCCCGCGGTAACCGGCGAGATGGAAGAGGCCGGTGCCGGCGGCGAGGAAGACAGCGAAGTGGTCAGCCAGATCAAGGAGCTGATCGACACCCGGGTCCGCCCGGCGGTCGCGCAGGACGGCGGCGACATCGTCTTCCAGGGGTTCGAGGAAGGCGTGGTGTTCCTCACCATGCAGGGCGCCTGCGCGGGCTGCCCGAGCTCCACCGCGACGCTCAAGATGGGCATCGAGAACATGCTCAAGCACTATATCCCCGAGGTCGTCGAGGTGCGCGCCGCCACCTGAGTGCGCCCAATTCCTGCCCCATCGCGGGTGTACGACACGGGCCATGCACAAACGACTGTTTCTCGCGGCAACGCTTGCCGCCGCCGGCGCGCTTGCCGGGTGTCAGACGCCCAGCCCGCGTGCGCCGCTCTATACGCCGCAGCAGCAGGCGAAATCCTTCGGCTATTCCGAAAAGCGGGTGTCGCCCGGCCTTTATGAGGTCAGCTATGTCGGGCCGCGCACGCGGATCGCGACCTGGGGCGACCCGCATCAGGCGGATGTGAAAGCGGTCAAGATGGCGGCCGGCGACATGGCGCGTCTTCGCGCTGCCGACCTCGCCCTCAAGAAGGGCTTCCCCGCGTTCAAGATCGAGAAGTTCGAGAGCGATGCCACCGTCAACCGCGACGACTATTACCCGTGGGGACCGACGGTCGGCTTCGGCTTTGGTGTCGGGCATCATTACGGCCATCACGGACCGTTCACGGGCATCGGGATCGGCTTCCCCTATGGCTACGGCCCCTATGGCTACGGTGGGGGCAATCGCTCGGACGCCAAGGCCCGGGTCAAGATGCAGGTGCGCATGCTGCCAGCACCCGGCCCGGACGGTGAGGACGCGGCGAAGGTGTTGCAGGAACTCCGCGGGAAATATGCGTCCGAAGCGGCGGGCGCCGGCACGCCGGGCGCAGGTACGCCGGGCAATGTGAAACCGCCGGCGACGCCCACCGAATAAACCGGACTTACACTTCCATCATGCTCCGCGGCAGGTCGGCGTCGCGGTAAAGCGGGAAGTCACCGCGGGCGCGGAACAGCTGATAGTGCCACCACTCGTTCCGGTAAAAATCCCAGCCGGCGGTGGTCATGATCCCCATCAGGACATGCCGGTTGCGCTGCGCCTCGGCGGAAATGCTCTTGGCGCCGTGATGCGAGAGCGGCGTGAACGCATCGAAGCCCGTACCCATGTCGAGTTCGTTGCCATCGCCGTCGAGCAGCGTCAGATCGACCGCAACGCCCCGGCTGTGCGGCGAGCCGCGCCGGGGGTCGGCGAGGAAATCCGGGTCGGGCGTGTGGTTCCAGAGCTTCCATTGCGCCTCGGCCGGCCGGAAGGCGTCGAAAATGCGCAGCCGGTAGCCGATTTCGCCAGTGAGCCGGATCGCTTCCCGCAGGTGATCCGCCGCGGTTTCGTGCAGGTAGCAGTCGGCCCGCGCATAGACGGGCGCCTCGGTGAAATTGTTATCGGTCGCATAGCGGAGGTCGATATCGACGTCGAAGTCCGGCGGCGCGATCGGCACCAGGGTCATGCGTTTTTCTCCTCGCGGCTTGCGGTCATCCCGTGCCAGCAGTCATAACCGGTGCCGCCTGAACCGACAAACCCCGCTACCGGAAACCGCCCCGCGTGTCCGCCGCCCAACGCAACACATCCCTCGCCGTCCTCGCGATCGATACCGCGCTGAACGCCTGTTCGGTCGCCGTGACGCGGGGCGCGGACGTCCTGTTCACCGAAACCCTCGAGATGGAGCGCGGGCAGGCCGAAGTGCTCGTGCCGCGCATCGAGGCAGCGATGGCCGCTGCCGGGACCGGGTTCGGGGACCTCGACCTGATCGGCGTCACGGTGGGCCCCGGCGCCTTTACCGGCATCCGGATCGGGCTTGCCGCCGCGCGCGGCTTTGCGGTGGCCACCGGCCTCCCGGTGTCAGGCGTGACGACGCTGGAAGCGCTCGCCGCCGCCGCCCGCGCCGGGGCAGAGGGCCGCGCTGTTCTGGCGGCGGTCGATACCAAGCGCCGGGATCTGTTTGTGCAGGGCTTCGGCGCCGGCGGCGAAGCGCTCACCGAGGCCGCCGTTTCCGCGCCGGACGTGCTGGCGGAATGCGCGGCGGCCATCGAGGGCCCAATTCTGCTCTGCGGCGATGCGGCCGGACCGGTCTCCGAAATCCTGCGCGCTGGCGGGCGCGATGTGGCAATCTCCGGCACCGGACCCTGGCCCGATCCGGCCGTCGTGGCCGCGATCGCTGCGGCGCGCGCGGGAACGTCCGGGGTTCTGCCGCCCGAGCCGCTGTATCTCCGCCCGCCCCTCGCAACACTGCCGAAGGACGGCGGGCGTCTCAGGCCCAAGGCGGGCGCATGAGCGAGGTGCCGGTGCGGGACGTCATACTCAGCGATGCAGCCGTGCTCGCGGCACTCCACGGCGTGTGCTTTGATCGCGGCTGGAGCGTCGAGTCGATGCAGACCTGTCTGGCGGCACCCGGGACATTCGGCCTCATCGCAGGACATGACCTGGCGCTGGGGATGGTGCTGGCGCGGCTGAGTGCCGGCGAGGCGGAAATCCTGACGATCTGCGTTCATCCGGACAATCGCGGGGTTGGCGTGGGCCGCCTCCTGCTGGATCGCGCGGCCGCGTTGGCCCGGGACCAGGGCGGGAAACGGCTGTTTCTCGAGGTTGCAGCCCGGAATGCAGCGGCGGGAGCGCTTTACCGGTCGGCGAATTTCCGGCAGATCGGAAAACGCGCAAACTATTACCCGGCCGAAACATCCGATGATATGCCTGACGACGCACTGCTTTATGTCCGGGAGCTGGAATAGTGGGGTTTTTCAAGTCATTGCGCAGTAAATACGCGGCGCTATTGAACGGACAAGCAAAACTGCAGAAACGGTTATTTCGTTAACCATTTGATATCATTTCTTCCCTAGTATCGAGGCTGTGAGAGCAGAATAAAAACAACGCTCTTCAAGAAAAATCTCGGAAAAGGAAGAAGAAGATGAAAAGGAACGGAACCGAGAAGCCCGTGGAGACGATCGAGATCCTGGACCAGACCGCCGATA
>JAJFFI010000103.1 GCA_021776755.1 Alphaproteobacteria bacterium
GCGGGTCGTGATCTATCCGGCGCGTTTCGACCCGCTCGACGAATTTTCGCGACGCGGCGACCAAATGCTTTCGTTCAAGCGCTCGATACCGGGCGAGAACGAAAACGGCTGCATGGCCGATTTCATCTGCATGCCCGAGGAATGTGCCTTTCCGATCAAGGACGAGCTCTCGTTCATGGACGCGGCCGTGCTGCCCACCGCATACCTCACCGCATGGCGCGCGGTGGTGACCGCGGGCGCGGTGACCCAGGAAGACTGGGTGCTGATCCACGGCGTCGGCGGCGGCGGGTCGATGGCGGCGCTCCAGTTCGCGGCCCAGGTGCGGAACGCAAAATGCATCGTCACGTCCTCGTCCAGCGAGAAGCTCAAGGCCGCAAAGGACCAGGGCGCGCTCCACACGATCAACTACCGCGAGCAGGATGTGCTGGAAGAAGTGCGGCGGATCACCGACAAGCGCGGCGTTGATGTGGTGATCGAGAATGTCGGCGAGCAGACCTGGGACACGTCGATGAAGTCCGTCACCGGCGGCGGGCGCATCGTCGTCTTCGGCGCGACGACCGGGCCGAACCCCAAGGCCGACCTGCAGCGGGTGTTCATCCGCCAGCTCCAGATCATCGGCGTGACGATCGGCAACTTCGAGGAATTCCGCACGCTCATCGATGCCGCCGAGCGCAAGCTGTTCTCGCCGGTGTTCGACTCCGTGGTCAGCCTTGAGGACGCGCCGAAGGGCCTCGCGAAAATGGAAGCCGGCGAGCAGACCGGCAAGATCGGCGTCTCGGTGAACCCGGACCTGGGGGAGTGACGCAATTTACCCTCTCCCTTTAAGGGAGAGGGTGGCGCGCGAAGCGAACCGGGCGAGGGTGAGGCGTGCGTCCGCGCGCCCATGAAGTACCCGGTAGCCAGATCTTGCGGCCGGCAGACGCCGGCCACCCCCTCACCCTGCCCTCCTGAGCCTGTCGAAGGGCTCCCATTCGGGGAGAGGGATTTTGGCTCAGCCCTTGCTGAGTGTCATCGGGACGCTGCCGATGTTGACGGTGACGCCGGCTTCGATGGCGACGGGGGTGTAGGGCTGCAGCGTGGTGCCGTCGACCTTGGTGCCGTTCGACGAGTTCAGGTCCTCGACCATCACCCGGCCGTTATCCCAGAAAAGCCGCGCGTGGCGGCGGGAGACGCTCGGGTCGTCGACGCGGATGTCGGTGAGATCCCGGTGGCGGCCGATGACATAGCCCTTGGTCTTGCTGCGGAGCTCGTTGTCGGTGAAGTGACTGCCGACCGCCTCGCCGGCATCGGTGCGCCCGGAGAAGTCCCAACCCGCGCGTGAGCCGGGGGCCGTTGCCGGCGCTGCGTCGGCGTCGCCGCCCGAGCCGACCGGCTTGCCGTCGGGGCCGACCGCGGCAGCACCGCCGCCGCTGCGGGGCCGTCCCTCGCCGCCGCCGTCTGAGCCGCTCCCGGCCGAGCTTCGCCCGCGCCCGCCGCCGCGGCCGCCGGATACTTCGTAGGATGCGCCGCTCTTGCGCCCACCGTCGCTGTCCTTGCGGCGCAGCATCTGGCTGTAGGTCTCGACCACGCGGACAACCCGTTCGCGGGGTTTCCGGAGCGCGAAGACCAGTGACGTGCAGGCGATCAGGGCCGCGAGTGCGACCAGGATGTAGATGTTCCAGTCCGGTCCACCGCCCGAAATGAAGCCCGCGACACAGGGGGCAGACACCCGGTTGAACGGGATGCTGTTCTGGTCGAGCTCCTTGGCGAGCACCGAGACATGGGCCGAGAAGAACACGCCCGCCGACGGCGCGCCCGCGGCCTCGAACTTGCCGGTGCGCTCGTTCTTCCGGACCTGCAGCACCGACGTCGGGCCGAAGGTGTTGACCCCGATGACCTGGTTGCAGGTGTTGAAGAGCGGCCCGCCGCTGTTGCCCGGGTTCAGTGTCGCGGTGTGCTGGACAAGCCGGCGGATCGACTGCCGCTCCTGGCGGTTGCCGCCGGTAAGCATCTTGCCAACGACGCCGTTGGAGACCGAAGGCCGCAGCAGCTCGTCGCGCGCGCCGATGAAATTCTCGGCGACTCCGGGAAAGCCCACCGGGAACACGCTGTCGCCGCCGTCGGGCTCCTGCGGATTGAGGACCACCGGCTTCCGCGAGAGGCCCGGCACTTCGAGCACCGCAATGTCGAGTGCAGGCGAGGACCAGATCACCCGGGCCTCGCGCAGGTCGTCGCGGCCGAACCCGCCGTCAGGGACATAAAAGCCCTTGAAGACAATGCCCTGGGGGAGCTTCGAGCGGTCGAAGGCGATGACGTGATGGTTGGTCACGACATGGCCGAGATCGTTGATCACGAAACCGGTGCCGTGGCCCGCCTGGGTCAGCTTGTCGCCCTTCTGGACGACGGTCATTACGCGGACGACGGATTCCTCGATCTCGCGAAACCGGAACGCGCTTTCGGCGATCGGCGCGGGCACGGCCGTCAGAACGGCCGCCGCGGCCAGCAGCCAGGCCAGCAGGACGGGCGCCCGCCGACCGGCAGGCTCTGGCCGCCTCACGCTGTCTGGTTTCCCCGCCATATCCCCTCGCTTCATACGCAAGCCCTACTGGCCCCCGGTGCCTGAACTGCCGCTGCCAAGTGCGCCGCTCCCCGACGTGCCCGCTGAGGCACCGCCCGTCGAAGGCGGCGGCGCGGTCGGCGAGGCGCCGGACTTCGCGCCATCGATCGGCCAGAGTTTTTCCTCGCCCGGCAGCAGCGCGAACGAGGCGAATGCGGCAGCAGCGGCAGCGATGATCAGCAGAATTCCGACGGTGATCGTGCGCCCCGCGCCCGTCCGGCCGGACGCTTTGACCCGGCCCACAGCGGCGGCAATATTGTCACCTGTCGACCCGCCGCGCTCGGCAGCTTTTGCCACCAGCGACTTGATCTCGCCCGACAGATTCGTGCTGGTCAGGGCTTCGCCCATCTCGTCGGTGGTGACGGTTTCCCAGAAACCGTCCGAGCACAGTACGAAGCCGTGGTTCTCGGAGAGCGACACACTGTCGTATGCAATCTCGGGATCCTTGTCGCCGCCGAGACTTTGCAACAGCCGGTTCTGATCCGGATGCGTCGCCATTTCGTCTTCGGTGATCTTGCCCATCTCGAGCAGCATCTGGATCACCGAATGATCCTTCGTGCGCTCGCGCAGGCCGTCGTCGCGGAACCGGTAGAGCCGGCTGTCGCCGATCCAGATCCAGTAGGCCGAGCTTTCCGTGCCATAGAGCAGCACACAGGTGCTGCGGGGCTCGATGCCCTGCTCCTCGCCGGCGGTGTTGATGCGGGAATGCGCGTCCATCGCGATGCCTTCGAGGAAGGCCCGCGGATCTTTCACCGGATGCTTCGCTTTGTCCCAGTGTTCCTGGGCGGTTTCGGCGAGGATCTGCGAAGCGACCGCACCGCCCTTGTGCCCGCCCATGCCGTCGGCCACGCACAACAATACGTTGGCGCCGGATTCACAGACGCAGACGCGGTCCTGCTGTTCGTCCCGGCCGCCGATATTCTCCGCGAATGCGGTGTCCCAGGCCATGCGCCCTCCCTTGGAATTTGGGGATTATCCAGTGAACCGCTGGCCACGGCAAGGCGTTCGGCGTCCGTGGGCCGGAGCGATCAACCGGAAACACCGGTGAAATCGCCCTTGTTGCGCCGGGCGAGGCTTTGGAGGAAGGCCACGAGGTTGGGGTGCTTGTTGAAATCGCCGAGCGCCACGCAGTTGATTTCCTTCCGCCCCCCGTTGGCCTGGGTGATGCTGCCGACGATCGACTGCCAGGGGGCGTCGGTCGGAGCACCGTCGGAAAGCAGGATGATCGACTGCACATTCATGTTCAGCGCGCGGCGGAGGGCGGCAAAGGTTGGCGTGCGGCCATTGAAGCCGCCGGCGAGCCCTTTGGCAAAGTTGAGCGCGCGGGCCTTGTTCTGCGACGTCATTGGCACCAGCTGGCCGCCCGTGGTCCAGGGGTGCAGGCGGGCCTGGCCATTGATTTCCTGGAACCCGATGATGGTGATCTTGATGTCGCTTTCCATGGGTGCGAGCAGCTTGTCGAGCGTGCGCACCATGAGGCGCGAGTACTGCTGCATGCTTTGCGACATGTCGATCAGGACGACGAAGGTCTTGGCCTTGGTGTTGATGCCGAGGAGCGCGAAGATCGTCGAGCCGCGTGTTTTCGCAGCAGCCGACGCCGCGGCCGACGCCGCTTTCGCCGCCTTGGCTGCCGATGCCGCCTGAGCCGAGGCCGCCTTGGCGCGGGCCTCGGCGGCATCCGCCTGGGCCTGGGCGGTCGCGGCTTTCTGCTTTTGCTCTTCCGCTTCGGCTTCGGCGGCGGCGAGCTTGGTCTTCATCGCCTGCAGATCGGCCGCCATCTGCTTGTTATCGGCCACGACCTCGAAATTCTTGAGGTAGTAGGGAAACAGGATCACGGCCACGAGAATGAACGCGCCCAGCGCCGACGCGAACAGGTCGAGTGCCGAGATCGAGAATATTTCAAGCGTGCGATTGGGACGCTTCATCGAGCCGCATGGGTGGTGACGGGGGCGAGCCGGAGGACGCCGCCGAGTCTAGCGCCCAATATGGCGAAAGCGTGAGGGAAAAGCGGGAAATCGGACATCCGCCAATGCAGTGATGGCCAATGCAGCGGGGCGCGCACGGGAAAGCAATGTCTCCGCGCGCTCGCTATGCTCGCCTGGTCGAAATGACACTGAGTGGAAGGCCTACTGGCCGACCGTGGTCTGGTCGCCCTGGGTGGGCTTTTTCTTGGTTTTCGACTTGCTGGCCTTGGGGTTCACGACTTCGCCGGGCGTGGCGCCGGCGGTCTGGCCCGAGGATGAGCCGGCGGCACCCGGCGGAACCTTACGGACGTTGGCAGCACCCTCGCGGGCGGACGTGTCGCCGGCTTCCCCGCCTGTCAACGCTCCGGCGGTGGAGCCGGCGGTGGAGCCGGATCCGGCGGCGTTCTTCTCGGCTTCCTTGCGGGTGACCCCGGCCGGTGCGCCGGTGGTGCCGGCGGCACCGGTCGCCGCCTCGCTGGAGCCGCCTCCCGTGGCGCCCGCCGCACCCGAACCCGCGGTTGCGTTGGTGGCCGAAATGCCCGCGTCGTCCGCGAACGGATTGCCGAACACATAAAGCCCGCCGGCCGCACCACCCGCCAGCAACATGGCGATCAGCAGCATCGGCACCAGCGTGCGCCCGAACATCGCCTCCTTGGTCGCGACCGCGTCGTACGGCGTGATTACGACGACCGTCGTGTTGTCCTGCCCGCGCCGGTGCTTCTTGTCGACCGCCGCCACCAGCTCGGTTGCGACCGCCTCGGAGGTCGCCGACGGATCGCGCGCCGCAATCGTGCGGATTTCTTCCTCGCTCAGCGTCTCAAGCCCGTCGCTCGCGATGATCAGACGGTCGCCGGGTTTGAACTCGACGGCCGCTTCGGATTCATCGACCAGCGACAGCTCGTCGCCGACCATTGCCGAGCGGAGCGCATTCCGCTGCGGATGGTGGACGGCATCTTCCTCGGTCATCTCGCCCGCTTCGACCTGCATCTGCAGGAGCGGCGCCATCGAGTGATCTTCGTTGAGCCGGCGGAGCTTGCCCTCGCGCAGCAGCCACATGGGGGAGTCGCCGACGCTGATCCAGCGCACGCCATCGGCCGAGATATCGACCGCGACGACCGTGCAGCCCATGCCTTCAAGCTCTTCGTTGGCGGCGCCGTCCTCGCCGATGCGGGCGTTGCCGTCCTCGAGTG
>JAJFFI010000104.1 GCA_021776755.1 Alphaproteobacteria bacterium
GCACGAGCTGATACATGCGGGTGAGTTCGTCCCGGGCCGGGTGACCCGAGACATGCACGAAGTCGTCACGCTCGGTGACGATCTCGACGCCAAGCCGGGTGAGGTCGTTCTGCAGGCGGTGGATGGTCTTCTCGTTGCCCGGGATGATGCGCGACGAGAAGATGACGGTGTCGCCTTCATCGAGCGAGACGTAGGGGTGCGTGCCGTCGGCGATGCGGGCGAGTGCCGCCCGGGACTCGCCCTGGCTGCCGGTGCAGGCGAACAACACCTTGTCGCGCGGCAGCGACATGGCATCGCCGTCCATCAGGAACCGCGGAATTTCGCGGAGGTAGCCGTTCTCGAGCGCGCTTTCATACATGCGCCAGAGCGAGCGCCCGACGAGCGCCGCGTGCCGGCCGTTCTCTTTTGCCGCCACCGCGATGGTTTCGAGGCGGGCGACGTTCGAGGCGAAGCTCGCGACCGCAACGCGGTTCTCGCATTGGGCCACGCGGGCGATCAGGCTTTCACGGAGCGCACCCTCGGACCCCGACGAGCCCTGCGTGAGCGCATTGGTCGAATCCCCGATCAGCGCAAGCACGCCGGAGTCACCAAGCTTCCGGAGCGCACCTTCGTCCGCTATCTCGCCGATCAACGGGTCCGGATCGAACTTCCAGTCGCCGGTATGCATGATGGCGCCGAGCGGCGTCCGGATCACCAGCGCGGACGGCTCGGGGATCGAGTGGGTGAGCGTCTGCAGCTCGATCTGGAACGGCCCGACCTCGAAGCTGCTGTCGAGCGGGATCTCGGTGATCTCAAGATCTTCCTCAAGGCCGAACTCCTCGAGCTTCCGGCGCAGGACCGAGGCCGTGAACGGCGAGCAATAGACCGGACAGCGGAGTTGCGGCCAGATGTGCGGCACGGCGCCGATGTGGTCCTCGTGGGCATGCGTGAGCACGATGCCGGCGAGATCCTCGCGGTTTTCCACGATGAAGGCCGGGTCCGGGACAATGATCTCGACGCCCGGCAGGCTCTCGTCGGCGAAGGTCACGCCGAGGTCGACCATCAGCCACTGCCCGCCATAGCCGAACAGGTTGAGGTTCATGCCGATCTCGCCGGCCCCGCCGAGGGGCAGGAACAGCAGCTCCTTGCCGTCGCGGAACGCCTGGCCGGAGGCGGTCATGAGTGCTGCGTCATGCGAGCACGTTCAGTCGGTAGATTTCCATCAGGCCCCGCATCGTCATGTCGGGATCGACATAGTCGATCGCGTCGGTGGCTTCGTCGAACAACGGGGCAAGCCCGCCGGTCGCGATCACCGTCATGGGCTTGCCGAACTCGGCCTTGGTGCGGGTGACGAGGCTTTCGATCAGGCCGATATACCCCCAGTAGACACCGGATTCCATCGCCGGCACGGTCGACTTGCCGATGACCGTGCGGGGCCGGGTGATGCGGATCCGCGGCAGACGGGCGGCGGCCGCATCCAGTGCCTCGAGCGAAAGATTGATGCCCGGTGCTATGATGCCGCCCGCGTAGTTGCCGCCCTCGTCGACGATGTCGAAGGTGGTGGCGGTGCCGAAATCGATGAGAATGAGCGGTGGCGCATAGCGGCCGTTCGCGCCCACCACGTTGACCAGCCGGTCGGCCCCGACCTCGCGGGGATTGTCGATCCTGACCTCGATGCCGAGCTTGACGGCGTCGGACCCGACCCGGAGCGGATCGCAGTCGAAATAACGCCGGCAGAGGGTGATGAGGCTGAACTCGGTCTTCGGCACCACGTTGGCTATGATCGCGCCCTCGATGTCGCCGGGCGCAATGTTCTTGAGCGCCATCAGCTGGATCAGCCAGACGGCGTACTCGTCGGCGGTGCGGTTGGGATTGGTCGCACTCCGCCATTCGGCGATCGCCGCGCCGTCCTTGAAGATGGCAAAGGTGGTGTTGGTGTTGCCGGAGTCGATTGCAAGCAGCATCAGGTGCGCCCGCCATCGCCAGTGCCTGCCGGGAACACATCCCCCATCGAGACCGGCGTCGTGACGCCGCTGCCGGTCCGGAGCAGCAGGGCGCCGGTCTCGTCGATGCCGTCGAAGACACCCTTGAGTGTGCCGTCGGGCAGACGCACCTCGACAGGCTCGCCGAGCCCCGCGGCCCGCGCGAGCCAGGCCGCGCGGATCGGTTCGAACCCGCTGGCGACCCAGCGCTTGCGCCATACTTCGAACCGACCGATGACGGAGATCAGCAAATTTCCCACTGAAACCGGGTCGATGCCCTCCCGCACAAGCGTGGTTGCCGGAAACGGCGTGTCTTCCGGCGCGTGCTTCACGTTGATGCCCATGCCGATCACCATCCAGTCGAGCCCGGCGCCATCGGCCCGCATGCTGCTTTCCACCAGGATGCCGCACACCTTTGCGCCGTTGACGAGGACATCGTTGGGCCATTTGACCCGGATCGCCATGTTGGACGCGGCTTCCGGCGGAACATGCTCTTCAATGCCTTCTGCGATTGCGAGCGAGACCGCGAAGCCCAGCTGCAGCGCGCGTTCCGGGGACGCCTCGGGGCGAGTGAGCAGCGACATATAGAGGTTGCCCGGGGGCGAGGTCCATTCGCGGCCGCGCCGTCCCCTGCCCGCGCTTTGCGACTCGGCCCAGATGAGTGTGCCGTCATTGGCGCCGCGCTCGGCATAACGTTTGGCCTCTTCGTTGGTGCTGCCGACTTCGTTGAGCCGGATCAGGCTAAGCGTCGGTGAGAGGGGGGCGAGCAGCGCCGTATTCCCGGATGTTGCGCGGGCCCGGTCAGGCCGCGACCAGCGCCTTGACCGCTGCCGCCGCCGCTTCGAGCAGCGGGCCCGGCAGGAAGATGAACAGCAGCACGAAGACTCCCGTGACCGCCTGGATGATCGTGAGCTCGCGCCCGATCGGCTTGTCCAAGCTGTCGCCCGGTTCGTCGAAGTAGAGCACCTTGACGATGCGGATGTAATAGAAGGCAGCCACGACCGAGGAGAGGACACCGACGATGGCCAGCGTGTAGAGCCCCGCGTCAATCGCCGCGCGGAAGACATAGAGCTTGCCGAAGAAGCCTGCGAGCGGCGGGATGCCGGCCATCGAGAACATGAAGATCGAGAAGGCTGCCGCCGTGAACGGGTGCGTCTTCGACATGCCGGCAAGATCGTCGATGCCCTCGACCATGCGG
>JAJFFI010000105.1 GCA_021776755.1 Alphaproteobacteria bacterium
ACCGGTGCCTCGTCGGGCATCGGCCACGACATGGCGCGCCTGTTCGCGGCCGAGGGGGCGAACCTTGTCCTTACCGCCCGGCGAGAAGACGCGTTGAATGCGCTGGCCGGGGCTTGCCGCAAGGAGGGCGCCGATGTGCAGGTTGTCCCGGCGGATCTGTCCGCGCCGGGGGCCGCGCAAAAGCTGATCGAAACCGCGGGCGCCATCGACGTCCTGGTCAACAATGCGGGCTTCGGCTCGATGGGCCCGTTCGCCGAAGCCCCGTTCGAGAGCCAGTCCGGCATGGTTCAGGTCAACGTAACCGCGCTCGTCGAGCTCACCCGTCTGGTGCTGCCCGGCATGATCGAACGGGGAAAGACTTCAGGTTTGGGGGGTGGCATCCTTAATGTCGCCTCGACGGCCAGCTTCCAGCCCGGGCCCTACATGGCGACCTATTTCGCGACCAAGGCCTTCGTCCGCGAATTCTCCGAGGGCCTTGCCGAAGAGGTGCGCAGGGATGGCATCCACGTCTCCTGCCTCTGCCCCGGCCCGACCGAGACCGAGTTCTTCAAGACCGATCTCATGCAAACCTCCTTCGGCCGCTCAATCAACTATATGCCCTCCGAAACCGTCGCCCGCGCCGGCATCGAAGGCCTGCGGCGCAACGACACCGTCGTCATCCCCGGCGCCCTCAACAAGCTCGGCCGCTTCGGCGCCTGGCTGGTGCCGAACGTCATCGTTCGAAAACTGATCGCGGCGGCGCAGCGGAAGGCCGGTGGGTGGGGGTGAGGGACGGGGAACATCGTTCACCCCGGAGAGGCGTAGTCCAACCGCACCTATTCCTTACATTTCGCTTCATGAGGTCACCGGAAGAACCCCTTGAATCTTTCCCACCAGCTTGGAGCAGACGGCTGCGCCGGCGCATTGGCGTTGTTGATGAGTCCGTTAATATAGAGGACCACGTTCACCGGTTCGAAGCGAAGCCCGTGGAACTTCGCGGCATATCGACCGCCCATGTCAATTATGTGGGTGACGACGCCATGCATCTGCAGACCATCGTCGGTCTTCGTGAACTCCATCCCGTAATCTTGGGCAAGTTTTCGTGTCGTCTCAGTTGACTGACCGTTGCGGGTCGTCAGAAAAACCCAGTTCCGCGCATCAAGGCCGTGAACCTGCCCGTATTTCCTGAGAACGTCAGGCGTGTCGTTCTCGGGGTCAGTCGTGATGGTGATGAACTGCACGATATCTTTCATGGGCGATTTTTGGAGCAAAGCCTGAATCCTCGCTATTTTTTCAGTATGCAACGGACAAACATCCGGACATCCGGCATAGATGAAATTGATGACGACGATCTTGTTCGCGAAATCGGATAGCCGGACGGTTTTGCCGTTTGCATCGGCAAGTTTGAAAGATGGCGCAGACGCCTTGTCGACCGTCTGAAAGAATTTCTCGCGGCTTCCCATCACCTTGTCGAGATCCGCACCGGGATGGTGCGCAAAGGCGAAAACTGGAAGGAAATAGAAGGCCGGCAGGACCAGGCTCAAGAACCTTAGGCGCATTTCAACTCTCCTGAGAATTCGGCAGACGGCCCCCGCCGGCAACAAGACCGGAGGGGGCTTGACCGGGGTCTATCCCTTGCCATCCTTCGCCTTGGGGGAAGCGCCCGATGGGTTCTTGTCCTTGGACGCCTCCATCATTTCCTCGCAGCGTTTCATCATCGGCCCCATGCGCTCCATCATTTTCATCATGCCCATCATTCCGGACATGCCGCCGTGACCCGGCTTACCCTCTTGCTGCATCATGGACCCGGACGACTTCCCGCCGGCCGCTCCTGCAACTGAGTCATGTGCGGTTGCGGCTCCAGCGCTGGCCAGAATTGCCGCTATCACGATGAGCACCTTTGTCACGTTTTCCATTCCGGTTTCTCCTTGTTTCCAGGGTTGGAGTTTCGATCCAGTTCGGATCATTCGCGCGTCACGTCGAGACTGGGCTGTTGGCCATCCCCATCGTTTCGCGTCGAACACGATTTTCCCGCGCCGCCCATCATGCACAGTCCGAGCCCGCACATGACCGCGCACGGCAGAAGTGCGAGGATAATGGGCGCGGCGCCGACTGCGGTGAGCCAGTCCCATTTGAAGATGAGCCCTACTGCCAGCACAATGCTGCCCACGAGTATCCATTTGCGCCGGCCGAACTGTCGGAGTCCTGAAACCCCGATACGGCCCATGGCCAATGGCTCTATCTCTGATTTTTCTATCGTCATCGGTTCAGTCCCCTCATTTATTGTTGCGGATAATTTTTCGGAAGAAAGCGAGCATCTCCGGGGTGTCCCATTCGGCTGGCCCGATAAACCGACCCAATTCCCGGCCTTCAGGGCCCGCCAGGATCGTGGTTGGAAGCCCGGCGACCTTGAGGCCGCGCATCACAACGCGGCTCTCCGCGATGAAGAGGCGCAAGTGCTTGATGCCGATTTCATCGAAGAATTTCCGCACGACGCCTGGTCCGGCCCGATCGATCGAGAGCGCGACGACTTCAAAACGATCGCCACCGAGTTCGCGTTGCAGGCGATCCAATGTCGGCATTTCCTTGCGGCAGGGCGCGCACCAGGTCGCCCAAATGTTGAGTAAAATAACCTTGCCGCGCCATGCCTTGAACGTGACCGGTGCGCCGTCTCCATTGAAAAACGCCAAGTCAGGCAACACGCGCGGGCTCTCATGCAGCGGCAGGCCGGCTGTCCCGGCGTGGCTCGGAGCCGTGATGACCAGAAACACGAGGAGCGCGACAAGGCTTTCCATTTTCATGGCCGCTGTCCTTTCTGCCTGGCCTGCATCGCCCTGATCCGGGGCAGGATTATTTCGTCCAGAACCTGTTGGGAGATCGGCCCGACGTGCTTGTAAGCGATGCGCCCGTTGGCACCGATAAGATAGGTCTCGGGCACACCGTAAACGCCCCAGTCGATCGCCACCCGGCCAGTGGTATCGGCGCCCGTCCTGGTGTAGGGATCGCCAAGTCTGTCGAGCCATCCGGCAGCGTCCGCCGGACGGTCCTTGTAGTTGAGGCCGTGGATGGGAACGATCCCTTCCTTTGCCAATCTCATGAACAGGGGATGTTCATACCGGCAAGCCGTGCACCACGACGCGAAAACGTTGACCAGCGAGATTCTGCCGGACAGATTGGCGCTGGAGAGGCCGAGAGCCCGCCCCTGCACCGGCGGCAGATCGAATTGAGGGACCGGGCTTCCGATCAGCGCGGACGGAATCTCCCGAGGATCGCGAGTCAATCCCCAGGCGAGCGCAACTGCCACGATGACAAACAGGGTGACGGGCACAAGAACTGCTGTCCGGCTAAGGAGACCGGGACGCGCAACGTCCTCAGTTGGTGCCTGAACTTCACCCAACTTCTTGTCCCCGTCGTGCGTTGAAAAAGAGGTATTTCACGAGAGCGGCCACGCCGAGCACCAGGCCAAGGACCAACAGCAGTCCAGCCGCTCCCATCCCCCACATCATGGCGATGCACATGCCGTCCATCGCGCCGCCAGAATAATTCATCATCGTGTCGTCTCCTTAGTTAAAGGGTTCGGTCCGCCGGGCATGCCACGATCGGCGCGATACGAATCCCTCACTCGGTTGCGTAAATTTTCGGCGCATCGCCACCCAACTCGTAGATCTTGAACGGCGCATGCTTTTCGCCCGACATGCCCGGTGAGCCCATCGGCATTCCGGGCAAGGTGATGCCTCTGATCTTCGGCCGCTCCGAGAGCAGCCGGTTCACGGTGTTGACCGGCACATGGCCGCTCACGACATAGCCGTCGATAAAGGACAGATGGCAGCCCTGGAACTCGTCCGGGACGCCCGCATTGCGGCTCAGGGTGACAAGGTCGTGGGTCGACTTGACGGTGACGGTAAAACCGTTGTCGCGCAGATAGTCAGCATACCCCTCGCAACAGCCGCACTGCGGGTTCTTGAACAGCGCAACGACTTTGGACTGTTCTC
>JAJFFI010000106.1 GCA_021776755.1 Alphaproteobacteria bacterium
CTGGAGCAGGATGTTGAAGACATCCGGGTGCGCCTTCTCGATCTCGTCGAACAGGATCACCTGGTAGGGACGCCGGCGGACGGCCTCGGTGAGCGCGCCGCCCTGATCGTAGCCGACATAGCCCGGAGGCGCGCCGATGAGGCGGGCGACCGAGTGCTTTTCCATGTACTCGGACATGTCCATGCGGAGCAGCGCGCCTTCGTCGTCGAACAAGAATTCGGCGAGCGCCTTGGTGAGCTCGGTCTTGCCGACGCCGGTGGGGCCGAGGAACAGGAAGCTGCCGATCGGCTTTTTCGGATCCTGCAGGCCCGCGCGGGCCCGGCGGACGGCGTCCGCGACCGCGTCGATCGCCTGGTCCTGGCCAACGACGCGTTTCCGGAGATGCTCCTCCATCTCCAAGAGCTTTTCGCGCTCGCCCTCGAGCAGCTTGTCGACCGGAATGCCGGTCCAGGCCTCGACCACCTCGGCGACATGGTTGGCACCAACCTCTTCCTCGAGCAGTGAGCCGACATCGTTCTCTTCGGCTTCACGAGCATGGGCGAGGTTTTCCTCAAGCTCGGGGATGCGGCCGTACATGATCTCGCCGGCGCGGTTCAGATCGCCCTTGCGCTGGGCGATCTCGAGCTCGGAGCGGAGCTTGTCCAACTCCTCGGTGATCTTCTGGCTGTCGGCAATCCGTGCCTTCTCGATGTGCCACTTCTCGGTCAGCTCGGCGGATTCTTTTTCGAGTTCGGCAAGCTCCTTCACGATCTTCTTGAGCCGCGTCTTCGAGGCGTCGTCCTTTTCCTTCTCGACGACGGACTGCTCCATCTTGAGGAGAATGATGCGCCGGTCGATCTCGTCGATCTCGTGGGGCTTGGAGTCGACCTCCATGCGAAGCCGGCTCGCCGCCTCGTCCATCAGGTCGATGGCCTTGTCCGGCAGGAAGCGGTCGGTGATGTAACGGTCGGACAAGGTCGCTGCCGCGACCAGCGCGCCGTCGGTGATGCGCACGCCGTGGTGCAGCTCGTACTTCTCCTTGATGCCGCGGAGGATTGCGACGGTCTCGGCGATCGAGGGTTCGCTCACGAAGATCGGCTGGAAGCGCCGCGCCAGCGCCGCGTCCTTCTCGACGTGCTCGCGATACTCGTCGAGCGTCGTCGCACCGATGCAGTGCAGCTCGCCGCGGGCGAGCGCGGGCTTCAGCAGGTTCGCCGCATCCATCGCGCCTTCCGCCTTGCCGGCGCCGACCAGCGTGTGCATTTCGTCGATGAACAGGATCACCTCACCGGCAGCACTCTCGATTTCCTTCAGCACCGCCTTCAGGCGCTCCTCGAACTCGCCGCGGTATTTGGCACCCGCGATCAGCGCACCGAGGTCGAGTGCCAGCAGCTTCTTGTTCTTGAGGCTTTCGGGCACATCGCCGTTGACGATGCGCTGCGCCATGCCCTCGGCGATGGCGGTCTTGCCCACACCCGGGTCGCCGATGAAGACCGGGTTGTTCTTGGTGCGGCGCGACAGGATCTGGATCGCGCGGCGGATCTCGTCGTCGCGGCCGATGATCGGGTCCTGCTTGCCCTTCTTCACCTGTTCGGTGAGATCGCGGGTGTATTTCTTCAACGCATCGAAGTTGTCTTCGGCGGACGCGCTGTCGGCCGTGCGGCCCTTGCGGATTTCGTTGATGGCCTCGTTCAGCGACTGCGGCGTGATGCCGGCAAGCTTGAGCGCTTCGGCCGCGGGCGTGTCCTTGGCGAGTGCCAGCGCGATCAGCAGGCGCTCGACCGTGACGAAGGCATCGCCCGCTTTCTCGGCAATCTCTTCGGCCTGCTCGAACAGGCGCGCGGTCTCGGGCGCGAGATAGAGCTGACCCGCGCCGGTGCCTTCGACGGCCGGCAGCTTCTCGAGCTCGGTGTCGACCGCTTTCAGCGTGATCGCGGGATCGCCGCCGGCCGCGCGAATCAGGTTCGCCGACATGCCGTCGCGATCTTCCAGCAGGGTCTTCAGAATGTGTTCGGGGGTGAAACGCTGATGATTGCGGCGGAGCGCAAGTGCCTGCGCCTCCTGGACGAAGCCCCGGCTCCGTTCCGTGAAATTCTCGAAGTTCATGTGCTACCCATCCTCTGTGTTTTCCCCCGGCTTTCCGGCGGGAAGGAGTGGTGGACCCGCATTCGGCATCCTGCACATATATGGGAACGCCTGTATGGGGCTGCAAGATGGTGGGCCCCGCCCGGCCGCGCCATTTTTTGGCCAAACAAGGAAGGTACGAGCGGGGCCATGCGATGGACACAGAAAGCGGCAACGGCCGCGCTCACCCTCGGGGCGGCCGGCTGGCTCGCCCTTGCGCCCGCCGATCCGCCGGTAAAGGCCTCCGGCGTCGATGGCGGTCCGGTGATTGCACCGCTCCCCGGCGAGGGCGAGGCGGTCACGCTCTGTTATGCGATCAACTGGTCGGGTTTCCGCATTGCGAACCTGCGGTACCGCTACAAGGGCGGGCAGCGGTTCGAGGTGACCATCAAGACCAACACCGTGGGTCTGGTCCAGATGTTCGGCCCGCTGCATTACGATGCGGTCAGCCGCGGGCGGATGTCATTCGACGACCAGCCCCGGCCCATCCAGTATGTCGCGGCCTATACGAAATCCAACAAGCAGCGCCGGGTCGTCGAGCTCACGTTCAACCAGGCGACCGGGGAGATCATCGAGGATATCCGTCCGCCGCGCGGCTATGTGCGGGTGCCGCCGGAAGCCCGCATCGGCGCGATGGATCCGCTGACCGCGGCACTCCATGCGCGCCCCCGGCTCATCGAGGCCGTGAACGCCAAGCGGTTCGGCTCGGAGTTCACGGTTCCGGTCTATGACGGCAGCAAGCGCTATGACGTGATCGTCAAGCTGGTCGGCCCGGACACCCGGACGGTGAACGGACTGCCGAAGCTGGTCTATCACGTGCTGGCGCGGGTCAAGCCGATCTCGGGCTTCAAGCCCAAACAGATCGCGCTGCTCCCAAAGCAAGTCTCGCACCTCTACATCAGCCACGACGATTTCTTCATCCCGGTCGATGTCGGCGTGGCGCTCAAGTTCGGCACCGGCGGAGCGCGGCTGACGGCCGCCCGGCGCGGCCTTGTCGATTGCCCGAAGCCGACCGGCTATAGCGGACCCGCCGACACGTTCGGGCACTGATCCCGTGCCGGCATGACGTCGATGGGACGGCGCCTGGCAATATCGGTCCTGGCACTGATCCCGGGCTGTCTCGCAGGGGCCCCGGCAGCGGCAGCCGCAGGCATGATCAACGAGTTTTCCGCCTGCTATGATGTGCGTTGGAACGGCATTTCCTTCGCCCGGCTGACCTACAGCCACGCGGCCGCCGCCGGCTATCACGTGACCATGCATTTCGAGACCTTCGGCCTTGCCGACGAATTCGGCAAGGTGCGGTTCGCCGCCAACAGCACCGGGCAGGACGGCGGGCGCACAGGTCCCAAGCCGCAGCGGTTCGAGGCCATCGACGGGGATCACGGTCTGACCCGCATCCGGACCACGCTGACGTATCCCGCGGGCGGTGCCGTCCGCACCGAGATCAGCCCCAAACCGCCGAAGATGCCGGTCGCGGCGGCGCGGACCACGGGCGCGATCGACCCGCTGAGCGCGCTCTACCGGCTGCGGCGCGAGGCAAGCCGGGCACTCAATGGCGGCCGGCCCGCCTTCGTGATCCCGATCTACGATGGCGCCAAGCGCTATGACCTCCACGCGACCCTCGGCGAACGCGGCACCCGAAAGATCGGCAAGGGCTTTCGCCCGGTCGTGCATGTGAAGGCGCGGCTGAGCCCGATCGCCGGGTTCGAGGCTGGCGAACGGGCGCGGTTTTCCGAAGACGCCCTCGACATATACCTCAGCACAGACGGATATTTCGTGCCGGTCGAGATCGCCATGGGGGCGGCCAAGGCCACGCTGACGAGGCTTGAAACCGGCGGCCGGCGGTGCGACGGATAGACGTGCCCGAAAGTTCCCGCCAACGTCCGCCGACTATCCCATGACCCTCACCGTCTCAGGCCTGAACCGCTATCCTTTCAAGGGCATGCGGGCCGAACCCCTCGATACGGTCACGCTCGCACCGGGCGCGCTGTTTCCGGGCGACCGGCAGTTTGCGCTCGCCCATGGCGCCTCGGGCTTCGACCCTGCAGCCCCCGCGTGGCGCCCCAAGAGCGACTTCGTGATGCTGGCGCGGAACGAAATTCTGGCCGGGTTCGAGGGGCGCGTCGGCGACGGCGGAATGTTGCGGATTTCGCGGAATGGCCGGGAGATCGCCTCCGGTGATCCGGACGACGCAGCGGACCGGGAGGCAATCGAGGCGAAGCTGACGGAGGCGCTGGGTGCGGACGCCCGGGGCAGCATCCGGCTTGCCGGCATCGATACCCTTGCGCTTACCGACACGCCGGAGCCATGGGTATCGCTCGTCAGCGCAGGCACTGTCGCCGCCGTTGAAGCCGCCGCCGGTGCACCGGTCGACCCGGTTCGCTTCCGCGCGAATATCGTCATCGAAGGGGCGGCGGCGTGGAAGGAGTTTGTCTGGGTCGACCAGGACGTCCGGATCGGCGAGGTCGTGCTCCGCGCCAAGGACCGGATCGACCGCTGCGCCGCCACGACGGTGAACCCGGACACGGGCGCGCGCGACCTCAATGTCCTGAAGCTGCTCCAGGCAAACTTCGGACATGTCGATTTCGGTATTTTTCTCGAAGTAATCGAGGGCGGCGCGATCCGGGTGGGCGATCCGGTTGTCCCGCCGCAATCCTGACGGTCGGAATAACCCTAATGCGAAACGGCCAGGTCACGCGGTGACGGGCTGTTCCTTCGACTCATCGCCCTCGGCCTTGTCGTCGCCGGCGTCGTCCTTGCGTGCGCGGCGGCGGGGAGATCCGGACTCATTCGAATTGTCAGTACCGGACTGTGACGCCTTGGGGTTGTCACCGTCGCCGCCTTGTCCGCTTTCCGCACCTTGTGCAGATTTCTCTTTCTGCTCGTTCTGTGCGGCCTGGTCGTTTTGTCCGGACTGGTCGTTCTGATCCTGACGCGGGCTCCGGCGCCGGCCACGGCCACCGTCCTGACCCTTGTTGCCGCCGCCATCATTGGAACTGTTATTGGCGTTGGCGTTCTTGCCGCCCTGGCCCGATACGTCGGGCTGCGGCGCGTTTGACGGGTCGACCGAATCGTTGTCGCCCGCGCCGTTCGCTTGCTGTTTCGGCTTGTCGTCGTTGTCCGCGTTGACGATGCGGTAATAGTGCTCGGCGTGTTGGTAGTAATTTTCGGAAGCGACACGATCGCCCGAGGTCGCCGCCTCTTTTGCAAGGTTGAGATATTTCTCAAGCACCTGCGCTGCGGTCCCGCGGATTTTCATCCCCGGCCCGTTGCTGTCGTAGTTGTGATTGCGGCCACCACCTGGGCGGCGCTGGGGGCCACCGCGTGGGCGGCCGCGTCGCTGCTGTTTGGGCTGTCTCATAGCTCTCTCGTGAGCGGTCCTGTACGGATCACGTAGCTCGCCTGTTACGGGCCAGCAATTACCCTTTAGCTCAATGATACAAAAGCTAAATTTCCGGGATTGGACGGCTGCTTTCTAGCGCCGGTCCTAAGCCTGTTTAGCAAATACCCGACCCGGATGCTATAGCAAATCACTTCATTTTGATGGCCTAGACCCAGACCGGCGGAACCCCGCCGTCGCGGGCTGCAACCAGACAGCGGAGACGGCCCGCTAGATCCGGCTTCACATCCGGAACGCGCAGGCCCGCGCGCGAGAAAATCGCTGTAACTTCAGTCGCCTGCCCGTCACCGATCTCGACGAATGCAGCACCGCCCGGCGCCAGCACGGCGGCGATCACCGGCGCAATCGCGCGGTAGGCGTCGAGCCCGTCGGGTCCCGCGGCGAGCGCTGTTTCAGGATCGTAACGCGCAACCTCGGGGGCAAGCCCCGCCATGTCGCCGGTCCGAATGTACGGTGGATTCGTGACGATCAGGTTAAACCGGGCGCCGCCCGCCGCCTCCCACGACCCTTGACGAAATTCAGCGCGCGGTGCGAAGCCGAGCCGCGCGGCGTTTTCCCGCGCGGATGTGCATGCGCCGGAACTGATGTCGATGCCGAGCCCCGTCGCCCGGGGAAGTTCCGACAGCAGCGCCAGCAGCAGGCAACCCGTGCCGGTGCCGAGATCGAGGATGCGGAGCGGCTGGGCCCGTGCCGGCAGCGCGGCGAGCGCCGCCTCGATCAAGGTCTCGCTGTCCGGGCGCGGGTCGAGCGTGTCAGGAGAGAGTGCGAACTCGAGGCTCCAGAATTCGCGCCGGCCGAGGATGCGCGAAACCGGCTCGCGGTCGGCGCGCCGGGCCAGCAATTCCTCGAGCCGGTGCGCGGCGTCCGGTGCGAACGCCCGATCCGGGTGCAGGAACACGTCGCCGGGCGTGGCATCGATGGCGGCGGCGACCAGGATGCGCGCGTCAAGCCGGGGCGTGTCGATGCCGGCCTCGGCAAGCGCCGCCTCCGCCCGGGCTGTGGCGGCGCCGACAGTCTCGTCTTCGCCGGACACCGTTTTAGCTCATGTCGGCGAGGCGGGCCGCCTGGTCCTCGGCGGTGAGCGCGTCGATAATCTCGTCGAGGTCGCCCTCGATCACCCGGTCGAGCTTGTGGAGCGTCAGGTTGATGCGGTGGTCGGTGACCCGGCCCTGGGGGAAATTATAGGTGCGGATGCGCTCGGAGCGGTCGCCGGAGCCGACCTGGCTGCGGCGGTCGGCGGCGCGCTCGGCGTCCTGCTTCTCGCGTTCGGCCTCATAGAGCCGCGCGCGCAGCACCTTCATCGCCTTGGCCTTGTTCTTGTGCTGCGACTTCTCGTCCTGCTGCGAGACAACGACGCCGGTCGGCACATGGGTGATGCGCACGGCACTGTCGGTCGTGTTGACCGACTGCCCGCCCGGCCCGCTCGCCTTGAAGACATCGATGCGTAGATCGCTTGGATCGATATCGATATCGACATCCTCAACTTCAGGAAGCACGGCGACAGTGGCGGCGGAGGTATGAATGCGTCCGCCGGACTCGGTTTCAGGGACCCGCTGAACCCGGTGGACGCCCGATTCGAACTTGAGACGGGCAAACACGTCACGCCCGGTGATCGTGGCGGTCGCATCCTTGAAGCCGCCGATGCCGGTGTCGGTCGCGCTCAGTACCTCGAATTTCCAGCCCGCGTTCTCGGCGTAGCGCTGGTACATGCGGAAGAGGTCGGCGGCGAACAGCGCTGCCTCGTCGCCGCCGGTGCCGGCGCGCACCTCGAGGATCGCGTTTCGCGCATCATCGAGGTCTCTCGGCAGCAGCATGATCTGGAGCTTTGCCTCGAGCTTCGGCACGAGCACCTTGATCGCCTGCAGTTCCTCGATCGCCATCTCGCGCATTTCGGCGTCGGTCTCCGGGTCGGCGATCAACCCTCCGAGATCGGCGCCTTCACGCTGCGCTTCGCGAAGCGTGCGGATTGCCTCGACGATGCCGGTGAGGCCGGAATATTCGATCGATAGCCGGGCAAATTCGTCCGCGTCCCCGGACATACCCTCGGCAAGCCGCGCGCCGAGCTCCTCGTAACGCGCCAGCACCCGGTCGAGGTTGTCGTCATGCACGGCTCAGTGCTCCCGGCTCGACAGCCGGAACAGCCGTCGCAGCAGGCGCTCGGCTGCCTCACGGTCGATCCCGGCATCGCGCTCCGCTTCAGCGCGCAGAACTTCCGAGGGATCGTGCAGCAGCCGGTTCACGAGACGCCGGGCGACGGCGTCGGCCGCATCCCGCATTCCTTCGGGCGCTTCTGCGACGATCTCTGC
>JAJFFI010000107.1 GCA_021776755.1 Alphaproteobacteria bacterium
CCTCGGGCTGCAGGATGTACCGGCCGATGATCGCGAGCGTCGAGGGCGCCTCTTCCGGTGCGGGCTTTTCGATCATGCCGCGGATTTCAACCGTGCTGCCCTCAGCACCCCCGTTCCGGTCGGTATCGAGAATGCCGTAGCGGCTGGTGTGTTCCGGGGGCACGTCCATGACGGCAACCACGTTCCCGCCATGCTTATTGTGAACATCGATCATTTGCGCCACGCAACCCGGTTCCGCCATCACCAGATCGTCTGCCAGCAGCACCGCGAACGGCTCGTCGCCGACGAGATCGCGGGCGCAGAGCACGGCATGGCCGAGGCCCATCGGGTTCTGCTGGCGGGTATAGGCGACACGGCCGGGCTCGGGCACCCAGTCGAGCACCGCGCCCAGCATCTCTTCCTTGCCGGCGCGCCGCAGCGTCTCCTGAAGCTCCCAGCTCTGGTCGAAATGGTCCTCGATCGCCGCCTTGCCGCGCCCGGTGACAAAGATGAACTCGGTTATGCCGGCGGCCTGCGCCTCTTCCACCGCGTACTGGATCAGCGGCTTGTCGACGACCGGCAGCATTTCCTTCGGCATCGCCTTGGTCGCCGGCAGAAACCGCGTGCCAAGCCCGCCAACGGGAAAAATGGCCTTTCGGACCGGTGCTGACATGAGAAATCTCAATGGTGAGAAACGCGCGCCCTTGTGCCACAGGGGGCGCGGCAGGCGCAAGGCGGCGCGGTGGAGGCCGGTCCCAAATGGAACGGCGCCCCATCCCTTCCGCGCCTCTCCGGGACTTCCTCTCTGACGAGGAGCCGGGACTTCCACGCCAAAGAGGAGGAAGGGGTCTCAGCGTTTCAGCAGGAAATCCTTGGCTTGGTTGATGCGGGTGGCGATCCAGGTGGAGCCGCCAGCGTCGGGATGGTTCTTGGCCATCTGGCGGCGCCAGGCCTGCTCGATCTCGTCTTTTCCGGCGCCGCGTTCGAGGCCGAGGATGTCGAGGGCTTCGGGCTCGGTCATGTCGCCGTTGCCGCCGGAAGCGCCGCCGGCGGATCCCGCACTGCCGGTGCCTTCATAGCTCGCGTCCGCTCGCCAGTCGGGGCCGTAGACGCGGTCGAGCCAGGCTTCGAGAAGCCGGGCGCTATCCGCATCCTCGACCGCGCATTCGCGCAGAAGCTCAACGGTCTCGGCTTCGGTAAGCTCGGCAATGTCCTGGCCCCGATGAGCGCCTTCGAGGATCGTGCCCGACATCTCGCCGGTGGCGTGGTCGAGCACCATGCGGAGATAGCGGGTTTCGACCTCGGAATTGCCCGAGCCGCCTGGGCTCGCGCCGGCCTGGCTCCGCGCCATGCGGTTTTCGAGCCACCAGGGCAGCGCCGTCAGCACGAGGAACGGCAGCAGACGATAGAGCCCCGCGACGAGGATGATGACCAGCAGCGTGCCGCCGACGACGACCGCGGTGATCTTGAGCGCCCGGGCAATGATCCGCGGGTCGGCTTTCACATACCAGCGCATCAGCAGCAGCAGCAGGCCGAGCAGCGCGATGCCGAGGAAGAGGTAGGGGAGCACGGCGGGCCGCCTCAGCCCTGCTTGAGCTGGCGGGTGATCCGGAGTGCTGCCCCGCCCTTGCGCGCGCCATAGTCCTCGAGGGCTTTCCGCCCGCCCGCGGCATAGACCGCAACCGCGGACAGCAATTCGCGGAGCTGGCTTGCCGCCCCCGCATCGAAGCTGCTGCAGGCCCCGCCCGAAAGCCGGGCGATCTGCTCGAAGACGCGGCGCGCACCGGGCTCGCGGCCTTCGTGGAACATGAAGACCGGCACCCCGCGCACGCCCAGCTGGCCCGCCAGATCGCAGAGCAGGTCGACGTCCTCCTCCGCGCAGTCGCCGATGAAGACGACGGCGTTGACCTTCTTCACCGCTGTTTCAGCCAGCGCGTGCTTCAGCACCTTGCGGATCTGGGTCTTGCCGCCAAGGCAGTGCACGCCGGTCATGCGGCGGAGCAGCGCGGGCGCATCATCGGCCCAGTCGCTGGCATGGAATTCGCCAAACCCCCGGTACCACGCAAGCTGGATGTCGAGGCCGCCGAGGCTCGCCGCCTCATCGAACATCTCCGCCTGCAGGTGACAGGCCTGATCCCAGGTCGGCTCCCGCGAGGCGGTTGCATCGAGCGCGAAGACCAGCCGCCCGCGCCCGCCCGCGGGCTTCACCGCCGGCATCGCCGCGACCCTGGTCAGGAACGCATCGACCTCGCCCGCGGACGTCGCGCGCTCGGGCGCCGCCGCCCGGGAGGTCTGCGGTGTCTTGTCTTTAGCCATGTCCTGAATCTGGTCCGCGCGGCGGGATTTATCAAGGCGCGCGAATGCGCGGGCAGACCGTCAGGCGGGGGCGCCGGCTTTCGTGGTCTTGCTGCCGGTCGCGGACTTGCGGGATCGTTTCGCCTTCTCGCGCTCGACGAGGCCGAGTTCCTCCAGCAGCTCACGTACTTCCTGGCGGGCGGCGACGTGGGACATCTTGAGGGAGACCTTCGCCCCCTTCTCGCGGAGGTCGTTCACGGTGAGGCCCTGCAGGAAGAGCTCGCGGAAGATCACGCGCTCCGAAAAGCCATGGGCCAGGCGGAAGCCCATGCGGCCCGAAATCTGCCCGAGCGCATCGGTCATCGAGCGCTTGTTGCGGGCATCGAGATTGGCCAGCCGCGACCGCATCACGACCCAGTCGATCGACCCGCCGTCCCGTTCGGCGCGGACCTTCTTCATCTGCCAGACCATCTCGGAGTAGCGCGACGGGCCCATGACCTTGGGCGGGTTGCCGCGCACGTCGGCCAGCAGGTCGAGATCGAGGAAACTGTCGTTGAGCGGCGTGATCAGCAGATCGGCATAGCTGTGGGCGAGGCGCGAGAGGTAGGTGTCGCTGCCCGGGCTGTCGACGACAACATAGTCGTGGCGCTCGGAGAGATGCTGGAGCGCGCTCTGGAAGCGCTCGCGCTCGTCGTCCCGCATCACGGCAGTGCTGTCGAAGTTTGCCGGGCGCACCGACTGGTGTTCGGGCATCGGCAGGCGGATGCCGCGGCCCTGGGCGAAGGCGAGGCGGTTTTCGAGATAGCGCGTCAGTGTGCCCTGGTTCGCGTCGACATCGATCGTGCCGACACTGTAGCCAAGGCGCAGCAGGCTCACGACAAGGTGCATCGTCACGGTCGATTTGCCCGTGCCGCCCTTCTCGTTGCCGAGTACGATCACTCGAGCGCGAAAATCTTCGGTTTCCATGAGAATTTTAGGCGCACCCCAAAAAATCGCAGTGATGACCTCCCCACCCGGAAGACAGCCTGCATCAACGGACGCCAATCATGGCGCAAAATGCGGTTTGGGTACACCGTTCGTGTTGCAATGCGGTATCGCGCGTGCCCGCGCGGGCTGCCCGCAGGCGATCCGGGCCCCGAAACGCCGAGTGTTTTGAAGGCTCAGGCCGCTTTCAGCCAGACCGCGGTGTCATGGAAGACGGCACCACCCTTGGGCGGGCCGGCATCCGCGCTGACCAGCAGGTTGATGCCGATCCCCTCCTCAAAGGCATGATTCGGGAAAATGCTCTCGACCACGATGACGCCGGGCTGCAGGCCGTCGAAGGTTTTGACATGGACCACGACCGAGCCGTTGGCATTGCCGATGCGCACCTTGCCGCCATCTTCGAGGCCGAGGGCGGTGCAGTCATCGGGATGGATCATCGCTTCCGGACGCCCCTCGCGCTTTTGCGAACCGGGGGTTTCGGTGAAGCTCGAATTCAGGAATGTGCGCGCGGGCGCGGTCACCATGCGGAACGGATGCGCCTCGTCCGCGTTGTCGGTGATCGCGACATAGTCGACGATTTCGGGAAGCGCCCTGTAGTCCTCGCCGATGGCTTTCCAGTCGGGCTTGAAGCGGAAACGTCCGTCGGGGTGGCCGAAGCCGTCCTCGAAGCGGTGCGCGGCCGAACCCTTGGCGCAGTCGTACCAATGCTTGGCGTGGATCTCGTCGGCGCCCGGGAGGCCCGAGGCCTTGAGCGTCGCGTCCATCATCTCCCACTCGGTCATTTTGAAGCCCGGATGGTCGGCGCCGAGACGTTCGGCCAGGCCGCAGAGCACCTGGTGGTTCGAGCGGCACTCGCCGAGCGGCTCGATCACGGCCTTCGTCACCTGCAGATGCGTGTGGCCGCCCGCGACATACATGTCGTCGTGCTCGAGGAAAGTGGTCGCCGGCAGCACGATGTCGGCCATTGCGGCCGTTTCGGTCATGAACTGCTCATGGACGCAGACGAAAAGGTCGTCGCGCTCGAAACCCGCCTTCACCTTGGCAAGCTCGGGGCAGACGTTCATCGGGTTGGTGTTCTGGATGAAGATCGCGGTCACCGGCGGGCCGTCGCCGATATCCTGCGGGTCGCCGGTGAGTATCGGGCCGAGGCGGGACATGTCGAGGATCCGCGTCGACTTGTCGCGCACGTCGAGGCCCATGATGAGCTTCATGTCGATCCCGTAGATGCCGCCGTTGGCATAGAGCGCGCCACCGCCCCTGACCTGCCACGCACCGGTGACGGCCGGCAGGCAGGACGCGGCATGCATGCTGACCGCGCCGTTCCGCGAGCGCGAAAAGCCGTAACCGAGGCGCACGAAGGCTTTCTTCGTGCTGCCGAAGAGGGCGGCGAAGGCCTCGATCTCGGCCGCCGGCACACCGGAGATGCCTTCGGCCCATTCCGGTGTGCGCGGCTCGACATGGTCCCAGAGTTCCTCGACCGGGATGTCGGCGTATTTCGCCATGTAATCGGCATCGGCCAGCCCGTCGCGGATCAGCACATGCATCGCCGCGCACGCGAGTGCTGCGTCGGTGCCGGGGCGCACCATGAGGTGCATGTCGGCGATCTCGGCGGTCGGCGTGCGGTAAGGGTCGATCACCACCAGCTTCGCGCCGTTCTGTTTCCGGGCGCGCGCGATATGATTCATCACGTTAACTTGAGTCGAAACCGGATTGCCGCCCCAGACGACGATCACCTCGGATTCAGCGATTTCGCGGCTGTCGGCGCCATATTTCGCACCCGCGCCCGCGATCCAGCCGCTGTCGGAGAGCGAGCTGCAAATGGTGCTGAGCTGGCGCGAATATTTCATCACGTGGCGGAACCGCTCGATCCCGTCCCGCTGCACCAGCCCCATTGTGCCGGCATAGAAATAAGGGAAGATTGTTTCGCTACCGAACTTATCGGCGCGCATTTTCAGTTCGCCCGCGACAATGTCGAACGCCTCATCCCAGGAAATTTCCTCGAACGCCTCCCGGCCAACGCCTTTTTCGCCAACCCGGCGGAGCGGTTTCGTCAGCCGGTCCGGGTGATGCACGCGTTCGGCATAGCGCGCGACCTTCGAGCAGACGACGCCCATCGTGTAGTTATTGTCCTTGGCGCCCCGCACGCGCCCGATGGTCTTCGCATCCAGCCGCTCGACCTCAAGCGCGCAGGTCGACGGACAGTCGTGCGGACAGGCGGAATGGACGGTCTCGGGCTTGGCGGCGGCATCGAGCGGCATGGTGGAGTTTCCTTTGCAACTGCCCGAAAGCTAAGGCCGCCAAGGGTTTGCGTCAATGTTGGCAAATATGAGAATGGCCCCCTCTCCCCGTGAATGAGAGGGAGTTTCTTTCTTACTCGACCTTGATGCCGGCCGGGTCGTAGTCGAGCGACGGGTATTGCGGGTTCATGTCCTTCAGGGCCGCGACGACGGTGCGCATGATCGTGAGGTTGCGGTACCAGTTCTGATCGGACGGAATGACGTGCCAGGGCGCGTCTTCGGTCGAGCACTGTTC
Organism: Alphaproteobacteria bacterium; assembly: GCA_021776755.1. Lineage (GTDB taxonomy): Bacteria > Pseudomonadota > Alphaproteobacteria > JAJFFI01 > JAJFFI01 > JAJFFI01. The sequence goes on from JAJFFI010000107.1 coordinate 5,791, forward strand.
GAGCACGTCCTTGTAGGCCGCCATGTAGGTGTCCCACTGTTTGCGCTTTTCGAGGTCGTCTATCGAGAACTTCCAGTTCTTCTCGGGCACGTCGACGCGCTCCTGGAGACGCCTGCGCTGCTCGTCCTTCGAGATGTGGAGGAAGAACTTGAGGATTCGGGTGCCGTTGGCCGCGAGCAGATGCTCGAAGTCGTTGAGCATCCGGAAGCGCGGGCGCCAGACGCTCTCCGGCACGATGTTGTCGACGCGGACCACCAGCACATCTTCATAGTGCGAGCGGTTGAAGACCGTGATCTTGCCCTTGCCCGGCACCACCTTGTGAATGCGCCACAGGAAATCGTGGGCGAGTTCCTCCTTCGACGGCGCCTTGAAGCTCTCGACCCGGACGCCCTGCGGGTTCACGCCCTCGAGGATCGCGCGGATGGTGCCGTCCTTGCCGCCCGCATCCATCGCCTGGAAGACCAGCAACAGCTTCCGCTTGCCCTCGGCATAGAGCGCCTTTTGCAGGCCGACGAATTCCTCACGGAGCGCGTGGAACTCGGCCTTCGCAGCTTTCTTGTCGCCATGGATATCCTTGCCGCTGGTCGGCAGCGTGGCGATGTCGACCTGCTGGCCGGACTTGATGCGGTGGGTGTCGGGCATGGGTTGCGTCCGGCGGTTGGTGGAGGCCGGAAGGTAGCGGAGGGTGCGATGCGTGAAAAGGGAATGCGGGCCCATTAGCCCGGTCATTTCTCCGCGCACTTCGCCTAGTCGAATTGACGGTCCGGGTTACGCCGGCGGCCAGGTCGTGTGGATCTTCCCGTCCGGGCGAAACGAGTGGAAGGCGAAGGCAAAGCTGACGGCGTGGACGGAATCCACGAGGCCCGCCGGCGTCTTGCGCTGGACCACCACATTGCCGATGTCACGGCCCTCGGCGATGAGGCCGGCATCGAGCGCGGACGCCTGCCCCTTCTCACAGGTCAACACGAGGTCACCCTTCTCGATACGGCCCTTCTCGCGGAGCAGCTGCAGGCTGAACGCCTCCTTGCCGACCACGACGACACGGGCGAGCGGCGGAATGTCTTCGGGCAGGGTGCCCTTGAAGAACGGATAGGGGCGGCTTCGCGAATCGTAGCCCGCGTAGGGATTGCGGCCGTAGTCGCGGAGCCCGCCGCGGGACGGCACCAGCACCTGCCCACCGCCGCGCTCCTTGAAGCGGGCGAAGGATTCGATGCGGACCGGGATCATCTTCAGCCGCGTGCCAAGCATCTTGCCGACGATCGCCTCGCCGAGGAACTGCTGCCACCAGCTTTCGGTCTGGCGGTCGTACATCACGAGGTCGGAGTTCCGCAGCTTTCCGGTGGTGCCGAAGTCGAGCACCTTGCCGTTCACCCGCCGGTCGAACACCACCGAGGAATTGCAGAGCGGGCAGAAGGTGACCGCGACCGGCACGCCACCGACCTCGTCATTGACGATCTCGTGCCACATCAGGATCGACAGCGGGTAGGCTTTCCGCTCGCCGCCGATTTCGACCGTGATGACCGGCTCGCGGCCGCCGATCTGCGTGATCTCGCTTGCAGGGCGGAACTTCGGATCGTCGATCGCCGGGATACCGTCCTTCGGCGGACCGCCCGACAGAATTTCAGACCAGGCGACCGAGGTCCTGGTGAAATCGGTGTCGGGCCATTCCCGCTGCCACGCGGACGGGTTAGCCAGAGCCGGAACGATCCAGGCGGTCAGCAGGGCGGCGAGCGCCAGTCGGCGGACGGTTTTGCGCATGATATGATCTCCTCGACCCTCATCCTGTGCGGCAAATGTGGCAGCCGCCACGATCAAGCGTTCAAATCTCGGTGAGCGGGGCCTATGCTCCGGGTCCGAACCAGGAGGGCCCGCATGTTGAAGCGCTTCGGCACTTACGAGGAAACTTACGAGAATTTCCACTGGGAGATTCCGGAGCACTACAACATTGGCGTCGCGCACTGCGACCGGCACGCGGACAGCGGCAAGCTCGCGCTGATCCAGGTGCTCGAGGACGGCTCGACCGAGGAATACACGTTCCGGGACATCAAGCGGCTGTCGAACCGCTGCGCCAATGCGCTGGCCG
>JAJFFI010000108.1 GCA_021776755.1 Alphaproteobacteria bacterium
ACGGGTCGGTGGTGACCCACAAGCTGCTGAGCGAGAACCCGGAGCAGTACAAGGACGCGGCCATCCAGGGCATCCGCGAGCTGCTGGGCCTCGGAAAAGGCGGCGTGGTGCCCGCAGTGTCACTGATCCCTCGGCTTCAGGCACGCGGCAGAATGGACCTTTCCAAGGCATTTGACGTTCGTTGCGTCCAAGACGATGATTTCACCTTCGGCATAGAGTTTTACGCCGGAGGTGATCTGACGGAGGCGGTATCGATCTCTTGCCACGGGCGTCACGTCCAGGCAGCTCCTCGTGACGTGCTCTGCGCCCAGGGACGTCCAGCACAGGCGGTCCTTGACCACCGACCAGACACCACTCGTCCAGCCTTTGAACTCTTTCGATGAACGGCCGGGTTCGCCTGGACAGAGTTGCCGCCGCCCGGAGGCATCCTGCCATTCGCATTTCGCGATCAGCGAGCCGTCAGGCCGAAAAAACACCCAGACGAAGCCGGGGACGGTTCCGCGGCCGTCGCGCCGCTGGAGATCACGGGCGTAGTGAATGACGCGCCCTACGAAAGTCTCGTAAATCTGGTCATCGTTGAGTGGGGCGGCGAAAAGGGACGCTGGCCAGAACAGAATCGCGAGTAAAGGGGTCAGGCGACCCGCCAGCATGCATCCCGTCCCTCGCGTCGCATTCCGCCTGCAGCTCATCGGACGAATTCGCCCTTCCAATTCGGTTATCGCAGCATGAAGCCGCCCGAGAGCGGCCCGCCGCCGGAGGCCCGGTAGCGAGGCCCGGCTCCAGAAATCCTATAACAAACTCGGCGATCCTGGCCGATCACGGGGGCCGAGAAACAGAGCTGACCGTCAGCGTAGGACCACAGCCCGGACCCGGTCTTGCCTATGGTCCGCTCGCAGGCGATCTGCTGACCCTGCAGGTCTTCAGCGACGCACCGGGCGTCGAGACCGCCGCCCGGGCGGAAACTGATGCTGATGCGTCGGGTGCGCTTGGTTGCCGGGTCCAGGCGGGACAAGTAGGCGGTTTTGCCCACGAGCGTCGCGATGCCGCCGGTCTTTTCCGGTGGCGGTTTACGCGCAAGTTGTGTGCCCTCGCGTTTTTTTCGCGCTTCTTCCTCGCGCTTCTTTTGCTCGGCCATCGATTTTTCGAGTTTCTTGCGCTCCGCGGCCTCTCTTGCCCGGCGCTCAGCCTCGACTTCGGCCTTACGTTCAGCTTCCTCTTCGGCGAGGCGCTTCTCCTCCTCGATGCGCTTGCGCTCGGCTTCAAGCTCCAGGCGATCCTTTTCAATTCGGGCCCGTTCATCATCCAAGCGTCCGCGCTCCGCCGCCCTGCGAGCAGCGTCATCGGCAGCCTTGCGCGCCGCGGCCGCTCGGCGCTCCTGTTCCTCGGCCTGCGCCTTTTCCTGGGCGCCGGCGAGCTCGACAGCAGCCGAGTTGCGGCCAGAATCCTGGGTCGCATACCAGGCCGCACCGGCCGCAGCGGCAATCGCCACTGACGCCGCGATCCCGACGCCCGCGACCTGGATCGCCGTCGGCCGCTGGGCGGCGCGCTGGCCCGCCTGCGGAATCTGGATGGCGCCCTCGATGGCCTTCCGGAAAATCGGTATCGACTGCGGCCGATCGCCTTCGTCCATCCGCAAGGCCCAGTCGATCGCTGCAAGCAGGTTGGGGTCGTACGTGCGATTTGCCGCCCTGGCGGCGGGGATATACGGATCTTCCCTGCCGCGGCTTGGCGCCTCGGGCGGTCTTGTTCCGGCGATCATCCGGTAGAGACTGGCGCCGAGGCCATAGATGTCGGTCCAGAAGCCCTGATTGCCACGCGAGGCGTATTGCTCGATCGGCGCATAGCCGTGAGTGACAATCGTTGTAATGCTGCGGCTGTGGTCGCCGAGTGCCTCGCGCGCGGCACCGAAATCGAGGAGCACCGGGCTGCCATCCTCACAGATGTAGATATTGTCGGGCTTCAGGTCGCGATGCATGATCCCGGCCGCGTGCACAGCCTCGAGCCCGTCGAGCAGGGGGAACAGAATCTTGCGAAGTTCGTCCTCCGGCAGTGTCTTACGGGTCTCGAGGAGGTCATAGAGGCTCTGTCCCGCCTCGTAGTCCATGACCAGATAGGCCGTGCCGTTAGCTTCGAAATACCGGAACATCGTAACAATGTTCGGGTGCCGGAAACCGACCAGCATTTCGGCCTCCTTGCGGAAACTCTCAAGGCCGAAATCGAACTCGTCGATGTCGTCGGTGGCAATGGGCTGAACTTCGACCCCGTCGGTGTGCCGAGCGGCGATGTCGCCGGGCAGATACTCCTTGATCGCCACTGCGCGGCCGACGGCGATTTCGATGGCCTTGTAGGTGATGCCGAAGCCGCCCGCGCCCAGGACGCCATCGATCCGATAGCCTTCGAACTGGAATCCCGACGGTAGCGCGTTGCTGCGCTCTTTGAACATTGCCCCCCCGATCCCGGCCAGAGTATCAAGAGACCTTTACCCTAGCCATCAATCGAGTACTCATCACGTTTATTTGAATGACCGGGCGGTCACGCGCCTGCGATTCACCCGCCTTGACACCTTGAGGCCTCCGGCGCAGAACGCGGACAAACGGAAACTAACACGCAAGTCTCGAGGCTCACATGGCGGACGGCGGCATGAAGGCGGACGGCAACTGGCAGTTCTGGATCGACCGGGGCGGCACCTTCACGGACGTCGTCGCCAAGAAACCTGACGGATCGGTGGTGACCCACAAGCTGCTCTCGGAAAACCCCGAGCAGTACAAGGACGCGGCCATCCAGGGCATCCGCGAGCTGCTGGGGCTCGAGAAGGGCGACGTCGTGCCCGCCGAGATGATCGACGCCGTGAAGATGGGCACGACGGTTGCCACCAATGCGCTGCTTGAGCGCAAGGGCGAGCGGACGCTGCTGGTGATTACCAAGGGATTTCGCGACGCGCTGCGGATTGCCTACCAGGCGCGGCCGGACATTTTCGCCCGCGATATCCAGTTGCCGGAACTGCTCTACGAACAGGTTGCGGAAGTGACCGAACGCATCGGCGCGAATGGTGAGGTTGTCACGCCGCTCAATCTCGAGACTGCGCGCGAAGGGTTGCAGACCGCGTTCGATGACGGCATCCGCTCGGTCGCGATCGCCTTCATGCATGGCTACCGCTATCACGACCACGAGAAGGCGGTGGCGGATCTCGCCCGCGAGATCGGCTTTACCCAGGTCTCGACCAGCCACCAGACCAGCCCGCTGATGAAGCTGGTGTCGCGCGGCGACACGACGGTGGTGGATGCGTATCTCTCGCCGATCCTGCGCCGTTATGTGGAGCAGGTCGCCAACGAGCTGGGGCCCGAAGAGACCCGCCCGCGGCTGATGTTCATGCAGTCGAACGGCGGGCTCACCGACGCGAAGCTCTTCCAGGGCAAGGACTCCATTCTTTCGGGCCCCGCGGGCGGCATCGTGGGCGCGGTGCAGACCTCCGAGATGGCCGGGTTCGAAAACATCATCGGTTTCGACATGGGCGGCACCTCGACCGATGTCTGTCATTTCGCCGGCGAGTTCGAGCGCAGCTTCGAGACCGAGGTCGCAGGGGTGCG
>JAJFFI010000109.1 GCA_021776755.1 Alphaproteobacteria bacterium
GCAACACCCGGCGCAATTTCTGCGGCGGCTTCGCTCCGGAAGATCGGCAAGCTCCGAATCAGGCGAAAACTGTTGCGCTCGCGGCGCAGGTCGTCGGGCCTGAGCCGCCCTGCCGACTGTAGGATCTGCAATTGTTCCCAAAACCCGCACCATCCCGGTTGCAGCCAGCGCTTGCGGGCCACCTGCCGGAGGTCGGAAGCGAGCTTGCGCGCGCCCCGGCCCGCGAACGGCACCCAGCGTTCCCATTCCGGCCGGTCGCTCCATTCCGAGATTTCAAAGATATCGAGCAGCAACCAGAACACCCGCCGGTCCACAACCGCCACCGGCACTTCGCCCTTGGGCCAGAGGAATGTCGTGCGCAGTTCCTGATAGACCTCATCGGTGATCCATTGCTTGAAGGCCGCATCCTCCCAGGCCTCGGCCGCGGCGAGATCCCAGAGCCCATCGGGCACCCAGACCGGCGGGATGCGCCCGCCGCCGAGCGCAAACCGGTTCGCGATCGAACCGAACATCCGCTCCCGCGCCTCGCGTTCTCCCGCCGACAACAGCACCGGATTTTGCGCTACCTCGTGGCGGAAACCGACGAAGGTCTTCGACAGGTTGCGCGTGAACCGCCGCCGGGCGCGGCGGGGAAAGCGCCAACTCACCAGCAGGGGTTTCAGCCCGTGCACGACGTCAGTGCCGGCCTCGCGCCGAACGTCGCTCGCGCCCCGGAAAATCAGGTCGTCGATGAAGGCCTTCGCCCAGATGCGCAGGATCTCCGCCATCTCCCGGGTGGGGATGCGGTCGAACGTCATCCCTCTGGGCGGGCGCGATTTCATCAGGCGAACATCCGTCGAAGCATGATGGCCAGAAGATAGAACAGGACGGCCAGGGCCGTGAACCACGGCCAGAGCCCGACTCCCGCAGCAAGCGGTGCGGCGGCGAGAATCGCAGGGTTCGACGGATTGAAGACGCCCCCGCCGGCCGCCGCAATGGCGCGGAGTTTCTGCGTGTTCGTGCCCCGGCTCCAGGCCTCCGCCCCCGGCCGGGCGGAGACCTTGGCCGCCGTCGGCAGGACGATGGGCAGAAGCTGCGTGCGGCGGAGCGCGCCCTTCCCGGTCTCGCGGATCACCATCACGGAATCGATCGGTACGTCTCCCACCGGCAGGCGGAAGGCGCCGATGAAGCTGTCGGGGTTTTCCGGGTCGGGCCGCAGGTTGAAGTCGATCGGCGGGCCGTCCTTGACCCGCACCTGGATGAGTACCCGGTCGATCTCGGGCACCCGCCCGGCCTCGGCCGCGAGTGCCAGGCGCACTGTCATGGCGTCGCCGAGGTCCTTGAAACTCAGGCTGTACCGGTCATGGGCCTCAAACGGCACGACGCGGCGGATCCAGGTCGTGACCGCCTCCCGGGTGTCGGGCCGCGCGATCCAGGTGCCGGGGAACGAAGTCGTGAAGACGCCGACGCCGGCTCCCCGCGTGTCCTGAAACGCCAGCACAGGATCAAGCAGCCGAGGGCGGACGGCCGCCACGACGGCACCGACCTTGGCGTAGGACACGGCATTGCCCTCGAGCGGCGGCGGGTTCAGGGGCAGCAGGCTCCAGCCCTCCATCATCGCGTCGATGCCGTTCACGGCCGTGTAGCTGCCGGGCTCGAACAGCCGGTCGCGGGGCTGCGGCTCGAAGAACTCGAGCTTGATCGAGTTCGCGTCGAACTTGCTGCCAACCGGGATCGGATCGGAAATCTGGCGCAGCGCCGCCGTGATGCTTTCCTCGGTCTGGCCGATCGCGAAGACGGTCGGCTTGCAGTCGGGGCGCAGCGTGACCGCGTTGAAGAACCCGTCCGAGAAGAAGAACAGCCCGCAGTTCGAGAACCGCTGTCCCGAGATTAACTGGAGCGCGAGCGTCGGATCGGTGCCTCCCGAGGCCTCCACTCTGTTGAGCTGGTCGAGGGCGAAGGACTTGCCGGCCTCGTCCATCAGCCGGTTCTGCACCAGATGTGCGGGTTTGGTCGTGAAGACGATTAGCTCCAGCCGGTCGACGGCACGGAGTTTCTCGATGATGACCCGGCTCATCTCCTTGGCCTTCTTCAGCGGCCAGCCGCCCATCGAGCCCGAGCCGTCGATCATGATGACCACATGCCGGCCCGGTGGGTCTTTCAGGATCGGGCGTGGCTTGCTCGAGACGGGCAACAGGGGTTGAAGGTCCGTCTCGTCATAACTCCGGAGCACTGTCGGCGATTCATCCGTGCCGCGCATCGGGCCGTTGACGATGAAGAGCCCGGTCCGTGCCGACAGCACCGCGCCTGCGATTTTCTTCAGCGCCGCGCCCCCGATCTCCTGGGCCGGGATGGCATCGATGACGATCACGTCGTAGGCGCCCGGGTCGAAGTTCGGATCGCCGCCGAGCGCATCCGGTGTCTTGAAGGCGACCTCGAAGCGGTCGTCCGGCAGGAACTTCTCCCAGTATTTCGCCCCGTCCTTGCCCGCCCGCACGATGAGGATACGCGGCGGCGTCATGACGTGGGTCAGGAACCGGCGCCGGCGTTCGGTGCCGCTGCCGTCATCGATGCGGATCTCGGCAAGCCGCAGGCCCACTTTTTCGAACCGGAGCGGCGCGCGCAGCAGGCCTGGGCCATCCTGGCGGCGGAGTTCGCGGGTCACGGTCTGGGTCTGGCCGTCCGCGGAAACCGTGATCTTCAGCCGCCGCGCCTCGCTTCCCTCGGCAACGAGGATCGCGCGGAGATAGGTTTCGGCGCCGTACTCGACGGTCTCGGGCAGGTTGGCGGCCGCAATCCCCGGCGCGTTCTCGCCCTTGGCCGCCATTGCCAGCACATGCACCGGCACCCCGCGGGCTGCCAGCCTGCGGGCCCCGGCCAGCACGTTGCCCTCGGTCTCGTGCCCGTCGCTCACCAGCAGCACCGAGCCCCGCCCGCCCTCGTTCAGGATATTCCCGAGTGCTGCATCGAGCCCCTTTGCAAGATCGGTGTCGCCCCCCGGCGGTAGGTCCTTCTGCGAAACCTCGGCAATCGCGCTCGCCAGCGCCGCGGGCGCGAGCGACGAACGCGCGTTGTTGCTGCTCGCCCCTGCCAGCACGAGGCTCGCCGTTGAGTCCTCGGGGAACACGTCCGCGAGACCGCTTGCCAGAAACGTCCGCGCGCGCGCCTTCACTTCCTCCATCCCGGCGGCCCGGCCGGCAAGGCTCGACGACATGTCGAGCACCACCGCGAGATGCCGCCCGGACGTGTCCTCGCGCTGCACAAGCGGGTTCTGCGCCGCGATTGAGAGCGAGATGCAGGCGAGCGCCACCATGAGGATGCGCCCGGCCGCCGGCACCCAGCGGATGCTTCGCCCGCGCCGGTAGTCGAGCACCAGGCTCGCGACCGCGCCCGCCAGCACGAGGACGGCGATGGCCCAGATGATCAGGTTCCAGGGCGCATAGGGATCGAAGATCATCGCCACCGCTCCCCGCCGAAGAACGTCAGCGCGCGCTCGATCAGAAACAACGTGGCCGCAACGAGCAGCAGCACCGGCCAGGCCGGCCGCGGCCTGCCGCCGACATCGATCGGCTCGATATCGGCATAGACCCCCACCGAACGCGCGGGCAGGTTGAGCCGCCCCTCGTCGGCATGGAGCGCCGTGCGGTTGCCTTCAGGCACCGGGTTCTGCGGCGTCGTCACCGTGTAGAGCGGCGCGATGGGGGCCGCCATCGCCCAGCGCAGCGCGTTGAAGAACACCGTCGTCTTGACCCGGCCCAGTGGATCGCGTCCTGCCGTCGGCGGCCCCGGCACATAGACCGCGGGTTTGCTCGTGTGCCGCGCGATCCAGACGCCGTCCTGCCCGGTCAGCACCGGTATGAAGCCCTCGGGCAGCGTGCGGCCCACAATCCCGGTCAGTTCCATCGCGTCGAAATTCACGTCGGCCAGCAGCGGGCTGCCTTCGAGGAAGCCCACGATCCGCGCGTCCTTGCGCTTGTCATAGCCATTGCCGACCAGCACCACCGGGCCTTCCGGCAGGTTCCGGTCGCCGGCGGTCGTGATCACCAGATCGGGCTTCTCGCCCGCCGCCGGTTTCGGCAGTTCGGCAACCGGCGGCGTCGGCAGCCGCCACTCGATCCCGAACTTGTTCGGGTCCGGCACCCGGATCGCGGCGACGTTGTCGGCCGCATAGATATCGCCCGGCGTGAGATCGAGGGTGTAGAGCCCGGCCACATCCGGGACGAAACTCACCCGTCCGATGCCCGTGCGGCCGAACCGGATCTCGCGCTCGAAAGGTTCGGTTCCGGCGGGCCCCTTGCCGGTCAGCGTCATCTTGGCGGGCGGCGCGCCGAAGGAAGTCACC
>JAJFFI010000110.1 GCA_021776755.1 Alphaproteobacteria bacterium
ACCGCATTACCGAACAGGGCAGCCTGCTCAACACCGAGAACACCTTCGACATCGCGGTTCAGGGCAAGGGCTACTTCCAGGTGGCGCTGCCGAACGGGCAGACCGCGTACACGCGGGCGGGCTCCTTCCAGCTTTCGCCGACCGGCCAGATCGTCACCTCCGACGGCTTTGTCGTGCAGCCCGGCGTCACGATTTCCCCCGATGCGCTCGACGTCACCATCAACGAGCAGGGCGAGGTGCTGGTCACGCTCGCCGGGTCGGCAGCACCAACCAATGCCGGCCAGCTCGAACTCGCGACCTTTGCGAACGAAGCCGGCCTCGAGGCGATCGGCGACACCATGTTCGTCGAGACCCCGGCGTCGGGCTCGCCCACGACAGGGTCTCCGGGCTCGGCCGGTATCGGCACCGTTCTGCAGGGCTTCCTCGAGACCTCGAACGTGAACGTGGTCGCCGAGATCACCAACCTGATCACCGCCCAGCGCGCCTATGAGCTGAACTCCCGGGTCATCCAGGCCTCGGACGAGATGCTCTCGACGCTCACCAACCTCCGCTAACCGCCAACCGAAGGCGCTTCCATGAAAGCCTTTCTGATCCTCCTCGCCGCCGCCGTCTTTGTGCCGGTTCTGGCGCGCGCCTCCGAGCCGGCTGCGCCAAAAGCGGCTGCCGGCCTCGTGCGCGCGGCCCCGGTGCTGAAGCCCGCGGTCACGGTCGAGGGCGACCTCATCCGCCTCGGCGACCTTTTCGACAATGTCGAGAAAGGTGCTGACGTGCCCGTCGCCTATGCGCCCAAGCCAGGGCGCCAGGTGGTGCTCGAGCTCGACCAGCTCTGGTCGATCGCCCGGGCCCAGCGCCTCCAGTGGCGCCCGCGCTCGCGCTTCGAACGGATCGTGGTTTCGCGCGCGAGCCGCACCATCGGTGGCAAGGAGATCAAGGCAGAGGTCGTGCGCCAGCTAGAAGACCACGGCTTCGAGGGCGACGCGTGGATCCAGCTCGACCGCCGCAATCCAATGTTTCACCTGCCGAAGAACCTGCCCGAGGGCTTCCGGCTCGCCGACTTCCAGTACGACACGAACCGCGGCATCTTCACCGCCGTCCTGCACGCCCCCGCCGACGCGCCGGTGCTGGTGACCGCGATCAGCGGCAAGGTCGAGCGGGTCGTTTCCGTTCCGGTGCTCAAGCGCCGGGTCGAGCCGGGCGACGTCATCCGCAAGGAAGACATCGGCTGGCTGAAGCTGCGCGAGCGCCAGGTCAAACGCACGATCCTGACCAGCGCCGACTCGCTGATCGGCCAGACCCCCCGCCGCCCGTTCGCCGCCGGCAAGCCGGTGCGGCGGAGCGACGTCGAGGCGCAGCGCCTTGTCGAGAAAGGCAAGCTCGTCCGGATGATCTTCCGCACATCGTTCATGGAACTCACCACCCGCGGCCGCGCCATCGAGAGCGGCAGCAACGGCGATGTCGTCAAGGTGATGAACCTCAAGAGCAAGAAAGTCGTCGAAGCATCCGTCGCCGGACCCGGCTTCGTCGTCATCAACGGCACCCGCCAGCTTTCCCTCAATCCGCTGCCGCCGGCTGCAGTGGCCCACAATCCGCCGCCACCGGCAAAGGCCAAGGAGTAGACCCATGACCCGCAAGACCCTGAAGAAACTCACCGTGCTCCTGGCCACAACAGCGCTGACCGGCGCCACTGTTGGCTGCAACACCCTCGACCGCCTTGGTGAGGTGGGTGCGGCCCCGCGCATGACGCAGCCGCAGAACCCGACCGCGCGGCCGAACTACCAGCCGGTCTCGATGCCGATGCCGGCACCCGCCGCAGGCGCCACGGACCGCAAACCCAACTCGCTCTGGCAGACCGGCTCGCGGGCGTTCTTCAAGGACCAGCGCGCTGGCACGGTCGGCGACATCCTGACGGTCTTCGTCAAGATCGACGACAAGGCGACGCTCGGCAATTCGAGCGCCCGGACGCGCGCGAATTCCAAGAACGCGTCGGCAAACGCCTTCCTCGGTTACGAGGCCTCGTTGCACCAAATCCTGCCCGAGGCAGTCCGCCCGCAAGCCCTGGTCGATCTGAACTCGACCTCGAACAGCAATGGCGCCGGCAACATCAACCGCGCCGAAGAGGTTGAGCTCAAGGTCGCCGCCGTCATCACCCAGGTGCTGCCCAACGGCAACCTGGTGCTGCAGGGCCGCCAGGAGGTGCGGGTGAACTTCGAGCTCCGCGAGCTCGAGATCGCCGGCGTCGTCCGCCCCGAGGACATCAACTCGGACAACACCATCAGCTACGAGAAGATCGCAGAAGCCCGCATCGTCTACGGCGGCCGCGGCTTTGCCTCCGCCGTCCAGCAGCCGCCGCTCGGCGCGCAGATCCTCGATATCCTGTTCCCGTTCTAGGGTGCGTGTTCGTCCAGCCGGTCTCCGGCTGGACGAGCCGGCCTGACCGGCCGCCCGCGCCGTCGCGCGGGTTTCCTGGAGTATGATTCGACCCAGCAAAAAAGAACCCTCTCCCTTGATGGGAGAGGGCTTATCCAGTTTCGGCGAGCGCTCACGTATCGCGGTGGGTGCGTTCCTGGCGTTCGTGCATTTCCTGGGCTTCGATGGAAAGTGTCGCGACCGGGCGGGCCTCGAGGCGCTTGATGCCGATCGGCTCGCCGGTTTCCTCGCAGTGTCCGTAGGACCCTTCCTCGATGCGGCTGAGGGCCGCGTCGATCTTGGCGACCAGTTTGCGCTGGCGGTCGCGGGTGCGGAGTTCGACCGACCGGTCGGTTTCGCGCGACGCGCGGTCGGCGATGTCGGGCTCCTGCATGCCGCCTTCCTGCAGGCTCAGCAGGGTCTCGGCCGAGTCGGTCATGATTTCCTGGCGCCAGTTCTCCAGCTTCTGCCGGAAATACTCCAGCATCACCGGGTTCATGAACGCCTCCTTTTCGGAGGGTTTGTATTTAGGTGGAATGTTGACCGTCGCCATTGTGTTCCGCCGTCCTCCCTGGTGGAAATTCCCGCAGCATCGCTGCGAAGCCCCTCAAGCGCGGCGGAACTTAGTGGCTCCGGGAGATCGCTTCAAGATGTTAGTGGTGGCGGCTTCGTAAAGGGGCATTTCAGCGTGGCCGCCGTGCCACGGAAGGCACGGGTTCAGTGGCCGAGCTTGGCGAGTTCGACCGCGGCCCGGAGCTCGATTTCGTCCAGCACGGAAGCGAGTTTCGGGTCGTCGACCTCGGCGCGTTCCTTGTGGACCGCATGGGCCAGCGTCTCGAGATCGTCGACGGCGATCTCACCCATCAGCAGTCCGTGGCGGATTTCATCCAGCCGGTCGAGCATGTCCTCTCCACGGGCGAGACCCTTCGAGCGGCCGGTCGCGGCGTCGGGAACTTCCTGGAGTGCGAGCAGGCTCGCGACCGACGTCACCGGTCCGGGCGCCTCGGCCCCGCCGCCAGCGGGTGTGCCGCTCGCAAGATGCGAGGTGAACGCACTGCCGTTGGCCTTGCCGCGCTTTTCAGTGCGCCGCAGGCGGGCCGGGCTGACAGGTCTTGTGGGATCGATCTTCATGGGCCGGAACGGTTTTCTGTCGGGGCGCAGCCGCCTCGGAAGCGGTTCTGCGGGTCTGGCCAAAGAGTGACGGATCAGGGTTAAGGCCGGGTAAACAAGCCGGCTTCTGGCCGGCTGGTCTCGGCAATTTCTGCCGGGGCGGCCCCCGCCGCACGGCAACGGTTGCCGCAAGGACGCCGTTGCAGCTCCGCCAGAACCGCTGTAACCCGCCGTTTGTGCGCCAACCCGGTTGGCACGGGATTCGCAACCACAGGCTTGAGCCGGTGGGAATCCCCACGGGCGTCTGGTTTCAAACGGCAGCGCGCATGACTTTCAAGACACTCACTCGCCGCAACGTCCTCGGCTCCGGTCTCCTCCGCGAGACGCTGGCGACGATCGTCGCGGTGACGCTCGCCTCGCTCCTGGTGACGATCGCGGTCGGCAGCAAGCCCGCCGACGCCGCCTCCCGCATCAAGGACATCGCGACATTCGAAGGCGTGCGCGACAACATGCTGGTCGGCTACGGCCTCGTGGTCGGTCTCAAGGGGACCGGCGACAAGCTTTCCAAGTCGCCGTTCACCCAGCAGAGCCTCATCGGCATGCTTGAGCGGTTGGGTGTGAACACCCGCGATCAGCTCCAGAACCTCGATACCGACAACGTCGCCGCCGTGATGGTGACCGCGACCCTGCCGCCGTTCGCGCGCCAGGGCACGCGCATCGACGTCACCGTCAGCACGCTCGGCAGTGCAACCGATCTCCTCGGCGGCA
>JAJFFI010000012.1 GCA_021776755.1 Alphaproteobacteria bacterium
TTCGGCCGCCGCGCGTCAAACCTGCGAAAGCGCGAACAGCGCGACCAGCACCACGACCAGGCCGATGGCGCCCCAGATCAGGTTGCGGCGCTTGATCTCGGTGTGCGACGAGTGGCCCGCCTGAGGCGCGCGGCCGGGATCGCCTTCCTGGCGCACTTCCTGGGCCGGGGTCTTGAGCGGTTTCGGGGCGTGTTCGTCTGCCATTGGGTCTCCTTCGCGTCGGGGTTTCTGGGCCGGGGTTTCGGGCCCGGCGTTCGGGCAGGAGCAGCTACTTCAGCGCGTTGAGGACGGCGCCAAACAGAATGGCGACCACGATGAAACCAAGGATCGCGGCAACCCAGACCCAGCCACTGTGGCGGCGCTCGATCAGCCTGCTGTTGTCGAACCCGAGCGGGGCCGCGCCCGCCTCGAGCTCACGGGAACTGCGGGCATCGGGCGCTCCCTTCTGCGCGGCTTTCGAGAGGTTCTGGTCTGCCATTGCCTTCGGGCCTCCAGCCGTTCTCCGGCCAAATGTCTCAGCGCGGCGGACAGAATTGTCCACTGCCCGACAAGCATGGCGGCGCGACGGGATGCGCGCATTAACCTGTAATGGGGGAATTGCCGACGTAAGCGCGGACAGCCCGAGCCATAACCTTGTCGAGCGGGGCACTCGCATATTCACATAGACCGGTCGTGATCCGGGCAGGTTGCCGCGGAGGACCCTCAGGCGTTGCCGGCGACGTAGCGTTGCAGCTCGTCGATTTCGTGCTGGGTTTCCTCGAGGCGGTGCTTGACCACGTCGCCGATGGTGATGATGCCCGTGAGCTTGTTGTCCTCGGTGACCGGCAGGTGGCGGATGCGGTTCTGGGTCATCATTTCCATGACCCGCCGCGCGCTTTCGTCCGGCTTGCAGGTGATGACGTCCTTGGTCATCAGGTCCGAGATCTTGCGGTCGAGGCAGGCCGCGCCGATTTCGGAGGCGGAGCGCACGATGTCGCGCTCGGACAGGATGCCGACGATTCTGTCACCTTCGATAATCACCAGCGCGCCGATCCGCCGCTTGGCAAGCTGCCCCGCAGCCGACGCGACCGTCGCGCCGGGGCTGGCAGTCTCGACGTCGGTGCCTTTTTTCACAAGAATATCGCGTACGCTCATGGCGCTCTCCGTTCCGGATTCGTGGCCCGGGCCGGCGCCCTGCGCGGCCGGGATTACGGTTCACATCCTATCACAACCCGGCGAGGGGGTAAGGGAATGTGCGCACAATGGTTCAAATCGGCGGCGCGCGACCACATATTGATATGCAGAGGGTTCGCGATTGCGAATTGAAACGACAGCGAGAAGGGACGGCGAAATGACCGGGAAACTGACCAAGAGCGAAGCCGAGTGGCGCGAGCAGCTGACCGACCTCCAGTATAACGTGACGCGCCAGCACGGCACCGAGCGGGCGTTCACCGGCAAGTATCACGACAGCAAGGCGGACGGCGTCTATCACTGCATCTGCTGCGGCGAGGCGCTGTTCGATTCCGAGACCAAGTTCGATTCCGGCACTGGCTGGCCGTCGTACTGGGCGCCGATCGACAAGGCTGCCGTCGAGGAGCGCGAGGACAACGGCCTCTTCATGCGCCGGACCGAGGTGCTGTGCGCCAATTGCGACGCCCATCTTGGCCATGTATTCCCGGACGGCCCGAAACCGACCGGGCAACGCTATTGCATGAATTCGGCGTCCCTCGATCTCAAGCCGCGGGACGGGGACAAGTCGTAAACGGTGAAGTCTCATGCGGCCGGTTGGCTGCCCCCAACACTGCCTCGCGCTTGCGTGAGCCCACCGGGCTCACGGTCGCTCGGCAGCCCTCAAGGGGAGAGGGGCTTTTTATGCCGTATTTTCACTCTCCCCGAATGAGGGCGCTTCGACAGGCTCAGGAGGGTGCGAGCGAAGCGAGCGGGTGAGGGAGTCGCGCGTCGGCGCGCGGAAAATCCGGACGCGCCGGAGTTTTCGCCTGCAGACGCCGGCCAGCCAGCCATCCGGCTCGCATTAACGGGAGGACAATAGGTTTCGTAAATCTTTCCAGGCTTTTTAATCAATTGAAAAACAAGTAAAATTCAGGATTTTCAGAGATTGTTAACGCTGTCCCGATAGGTTCGGCCCACGACTTATTCCAACAGGACTGCCGGCCCCTTCCGGCGGGCAACGGAGCAGCGCATGTCTGGCCCCACTTCATCCGGCCCCTCGACGGCAGCCCCCGGCGCATCGGGACGCGTCCGGCGCGATCACACCGCCGGCACCCGCACTGCGGGCATCACCTTTCTGGTCGGCCTGTTCATCTTCACGCTCTCGCTGTGCATGGCCTACTGGCTGGTCGACATCTGGCCGACGTCGGAGGCGGTGGGCAAGATCGTCGTCTGGAACGGCTTCACCGAGTCGATCGCGCTTCAGATCACGATGATCTGCGGTGCCATCGGGGCCTTCGTGCATGTGGCGACATCGTTCGCGAGTTTCGCCGGCAATCGCTCGCTCCGCGCAAGCTGGGCCTGGTGGTTCGTGCTGCGCCCGGTGGTGGGTGCGGCGATGGCGCTGATCTTCTATTTCATCCTGCGCAGCGGCCTGCTGCTCGACGGCCCGCTCGGCGAGGCGATCAGCCCGTTCGGCGTGGCCGCGGCCTCGGCGCTGGTCGGCCTGTTCTCAAAGCACCTTGTCGACAAGATCCGCACGGTGTCCGAGGCGGCTTTCAACACCAACCAGGACAGCGAGCGCCACGACAAGCTCTAGGACATCCGGACAGTCCGGTTCCGCCAGCATCTGCCGGCGCGGGTCCGCAACGGTTCCTTCCTCTGCGCTGCCGACGGCCGATAGCCCGACGCGGCGCTTTTTTTGCCCGGGCTTTGGACTGCCAGGTCCGGAAACACGTTGAAAACCTGCCTGCGAATGCGGATATGTCGGGGACGCAACGTCCGCCGGCAAAGTCCGGTCCGGCAGCAACAAGACGGTAGCCCGCGTGTCGTTCTTCTCATTCGATCTCCTGCGCCTGCGTGAGCGGCTCGACGGACTGGACGACGCCGGCGAGCGAACCGCGATGGTGCTGGTGTCGCTGGTCTCAGATGGCGCGCGGCTGTTCGTCGTGACGGCCGTGGCGGGAGCGGCACTCCTGCTGCTGGCGGGCGGATGAGCATGCATCTCTGCGGCACCGATCCGTGTATCTTTCGGTATTCCATCCCTTGTTCCGGGGCCTCGCGGCGCTATAACCGGTGTCTGCCGGAGGCGAACGGACCCGCCTTCAACGCCGACCCAATCCGCATTCCGCCAGCCGGCGGCATCCCTCCGGAGCCTGCATGATCTACGTTTCGGTACTTGCCGGATTTGCGCTCCTGCTGGTGGGCGGAGAAATCCTGGTTCAGGGCGGAGTCGCGCTGTCGCGCCATCTCGGCGTCTCGCCGCTGCTGGTGGGGCTGACGGTGGTGGCCTTCGGCACCTCGGCGCCGGAACTGGTGATCTGCCTGATCGCAGCACTCGAAGGCGCGCCGGCGCTCGCGGTCGGCAACGTCGTCGGCTCGAACATCGCCAACATCCTGCTTATTATCGGGATCTCGGCGCTGATCTATCCGATCGCGGTGAGCCGGCGGAGCCTGAAGCGCGACGGCACCGTTGTGGTCGGCGCGACAGTGCTGTTCAGTCTGCTGGCGATGACCGGGGTCCTGGCATTCTGGCACGGCCTCGTGATGGTCATCGGGCTCGGCCTCTATCTCACCTACTCCTACGTCACCGACAAGCGCGACAGCGCGGCGTCCGAGGAACTGGCCCGCGAGCTTGACGAGATGGGGCCGGCCGACGCGCCGCTCTGGATCTCGCTGGCGAAACTCGCCGCCGGGCTCGGCGCGGTGGTCTGGGGCTCGGACCTGCTGGTCGACGGCGCGGTCGAAACAGCGCGCCAGTTTGGCGTCTCGGAGGCCGTGATCGGCCTCACCATGATCGCGGTCGGAACCTCGCTGCCCGAGCTCGCGACCGGCGCTGTCGCGGCCTATCGCAAGCAGTCCGACCTGGCACTCGGCAATGTGCTCGGCTCGAACATCTTCAACATCATCGGCGTCATGGGCGTCGTTGCGCTGGTGACGCCGGTCGAGGTTCCGGGCCAGATCATCGGCTTCGACCTCTGGGTGATGCTGGCGGTGACATTCGCGTTCATCGGACTGGCCTTCCTGCTCCGCAGCATTGGCCGGTTCCAGGCGGCAATCTATCTTGTGCTCTATATCGCCTATGTCGCGGCGCAGTTCCTGGGCATGTCGGGCCTCCAGGCGCACACCGGGTAGGCGCCATGATTGAGACGCGTCTTACCGAACGCTTCGGTCTCCGGCATCCCGTCATTCAGGCGCCGATGGCGTTTGCCGCGGGCGGCGAGCTGGCCGCCGCGGTGACGCGGGCCGGCGGGCTCGGACTGATCGGCGGCGGATACGGCGACGCCGACTGGATCGGCGCGCAATTCGAGGCCGCCGGCAACCAGAAGGTCGGCTGCGGCTTTATCACATGGTCGCTGGCCCGCCAGCCCGGGCTGCTCGATCAGGTGCTGGCCCGCGCCCCGGCCGCGGTGTTCCTGTCGTTCGGCGATCCGGCGCCATTTGCGCGCCCCGTAAAGGACGCGGGCGTGCCGCTGATTTGCCAGGTCCAGACCCGCCGCGACGCCGCCCATGCGATCGATGTGGGTGCCGACGTAATTGTCGCGCAGGGCGCCGAGGCGGGGGGACACGGCGAGGCGCGGGCGACAATGACGCTGGTCCCCGAAGTGGCCGATCTGATTGCCGCGCGCGCTCCCGAAGTGCTGCTGTGCGCGGCGGGTGGTATCGGCGACGGGCGCGGGCTAGCGGCGTCGCTGATGCTCGGGGCCGACGGTGTTCTGGTGGGTTCGCGGTTCTGGGCGAGCGAAGAGGCGCTGGTGCACCCCAACATGCTGGAGGCGGCGGTTGCTGCGACCGGCGACGACACGATCCGCTCGAGCGTGATGGATATTGCGCGGGGGCTCGACTGGCCGGCCCGCTACACCGCGCGCGTCCTGAAGAACGACTTCACCGACACCTGGCATCACCGGCTCGACGACCTGCGGGCGAATGCCGCACGGGAATCCGCCCGCTGGAGTGCGGCTTGGAAAGCGGGCGACGTCTCGGTCGCCAATACTTTCGTCGGCGAAGTCGCGGCCTTCATCGACGGGATCGAACCCGCCGCCGAAATTCTCGAGCGCATGGTCGCCGAGGCCGAGATGCGCATGCGGGCTTTGACGCGATAAGTCGCGCGCCGGACCGTATTCCCGCTTGACCCCGCGCCGCCCGGCAAGATTTATACGCTCGTCCCCGCAACCATCATATCTCCATGCTGCAACCAGACCCGCTTCCCCTGACCAAGACCGTGCTCGTGACCGGCGCCGGAAAGCGGATCGGACGCGCGATCGCGCTCAGGCTTGCCGGCGAAGGCTGGGCGGTGGCAGTGCACTACAGCCGCTCCAGGGAAGACGCTGAGGCGGTCGCCAGCGAAATCGCCGACGCGGGCGGCACCGCGGTTCCGGTGCAGGCGGATCTCTCGGACGAGGCGGCGGTCGCGCAGCTGGTGCCGCGCGCGGCGGGCGCCCTCGGCCCGCTCGGGGCGCTGGTCAACAATGCCTCGGCCTTCGAGTACGACGCGGCCGAGAGCGCGACCCGGGAAAGCTGGGACCGGCATATGGAAACCAATCTCCGCGCGCCCTTCGTGCTGAGCCAGGCGCTGGCGGCCCAATTGCCCGAAGGCGCGGGCGGCGCGATCGTCAACATCATCGACCAGCGGGTCTGGAACCTGACCCAGCATTTCATGTCTTACACGCTGTCGAAGGCCGGGCTCTGGACCCTGACCCGCACGCTGGCCCAGGCCTTCGCACCGCATATCCGGGTGAACGGGGTCGGGCCCGGTCCAACCCTTCCCAGCACGCGCCAGAGCGGCGAACAGTTCGCCCGCCAGGTCGAGAAGACTCCGCTGCGCCGCGGCGCCACTCCTGATGAAGTGGCGGACGCGGTGCTGTTCCTGATGTCCGCGCCCGCCGTGACCGGTCAGATGCTGGCGCTCGACGGTGGCCAGCACCTCAACTGGGGCGCGCCGGCGCCGGGTCTCGAGATTGGAGAATAAACGGTCATAAATGCAATAAATACAGGTATTTATTGCAACAATCTCAGATTTTAGCGGCCGATTGCAGGTGTTCATACGCACAGCCTGCCATGTGCGGTGCGCGATCGGGGCCATCCGGGCATGGCTGGACCGCCGTCTTCGCGAGGGTGCCGATACCGCCCGAAATTAGCAAAAAATAAGCACTTACAACCTAGACTCGACGCCCGAAGAGAACGTCTCGGAAGTAGTGTGAATGGCTGAACCGCGGGCAGAAATCCGGACTGGACGGAGCGCGAATTTTGGGCGCCCGCAGATTGCGGCGCTCGCGATCAGCGCGGGCGTTGCCGGCGCCATGCTCGATCACGCGGCGCCCGCCGGGGTCGCCGGCGGATTTGCCTATCTGCCGCTCGTGCTTCTGGGCTGGGTGTCGGAGCGGCCGTTGGACGCGCTCTGGCTCGCGCTCGGGGCGACGGTTCTGCTGCTGGCGGGGACGCTGATCGGCGTGCCTCCGCTCGCAACCCTCCCGGAAGGCGCATTGCCGGAGGGCCTGGTCAACCGCGCCCTCGCGCTCGCCGCGATCTGGATCGTCGCGCTTCTGCTCTGGCAGATCCAGGAATCGGTCGCGGACTCCGAGTTGCGAGCTTCCGAAGTCGACGACATCGTGTCCTGTGCTGCGGACTGGTCGTGGACCATGGATGCCGATCTCCGCTTTTCCTCGATCGGGAAGAAGGTCGAGACCGTCACCGGGACACCGGTCGCGTCGATCATCGGACGGACCCGCGAAGACCTGATTGCGGATGTCGACCGCGACGCCTTCCGCGATCACCTGTGC
>JAJFFI010000111.1 GCA_021776755.1 Alphaproteobacteria bacterium
GGCCTCGCCGCCATCGCGACGGATTTCGACGGCCTGATCCTCGACCTCTGGGGCACGCTCCACGATGGTGTGCGCCCGCTTCCCGGTGCGGTCGAGGCGCTGCAAGCCTACAAGGCTGGCGGCGGCAAGGTGCTGATCCTCTCGAACGCGCCCCGGCGGATCGCCGACGTGGTCGATCGCATGGACAAGATCGGTATCCCGGCCGATGGATACGACGCGGTGTTGTCGTCGGGCGAGGCGGCCTGGCTTGCGCTCGACGCGCGGGCCGACCGGTTTCACAAGGAACTCGGACAACGCTGCCACCTGATCGGCTACAACGGCGACGACAGCGCGGTGTCCGGGCTGGGGCTCGACCTGGTCGAGGATATCGATGCCGCCGAGTTCATCGTCTGCGTTGGCCTCCGCCCTGGCGAGGATGTCGACGACTACGCCGATCTGCTCGAGGGGGCGGCCGAGCAGGGCCTGCCGATGATCTGCGCGAACCCGGATATCGAGGTGCTGCGGGATGGCGTGCGGGAGCTTTGCGCGGGCGCGCTCGCCGCGCATTTTGAGGCGCTGGGCGGGCAGGTGCATCACCATGGCAAGCCGCACGCGCCGATCTATGAACTCGCCTTCGAGCGCCTCGGCGTCGCGGTGCCCGAACGCATCCTCGCGGTTGGCGACTCGCTCCACACCGATATCGCGGGCGGCAAGGCGGCAGGCGTCGGCACGTTCCTGATTGCCAGCGGCATCCACGCCGAGGCCATGGGCCACGAGCCCTTCGCTGCGCTCGACGCCGCGCACCTCAATCGCTTCTGCGAAAGCTACGGCATCCAGCCCGACTACGCCTGCACGGCCTTCCGCTGGTAACGATCAGACGAGGGGTTTGACGTTCGTCCTGATCCAGACCGCGAGTTCCGCCTCGCCAAGTTCGCCGGCGGCGACGTCCTGTATTACAGCTACAGCTTCCGGTTCTGGCGCTTCCAACTGAAAACCGTTTACCTCCAAAAACGTGTAGGCGGCCATCAGGCCGGTTCGCTTGTTGCCGTCGACAAGGGGATGGTTCCGAACAATCCCGAAGGTGTAGGCCGTCGCCATCTCGAAGAGGTCTGGTTCGCCGGAGGCCAGCAAGTTTCGTGGCCGCGCGATGGCAGATGCCAGCAGGTCCTCGTCCCTGATCCCGGCCGCACCGCCGTGCTTACCGAGCAAGGCGTTGTGGATTGCATGGACAACATCGAGGCTCAGCCATTGCGGCTCATTCACTTGGCAAGTTCCCGCAGGGCATTGCGGAATTTCTTGCGTCCGCGTTCGAACGCTTTCATGGCGGCATCAAAATCGGCGTCACCGGTTTGAAGTGTCACGCTTTGGCTCGTATGGCTGATGCGGAGTTCGTCGCCGACACTGACGTTCATGGACGCTAGAACCTCTTTCGGAAGAATGACTCCAACTGAGTTTCCGACTTTGCGGAGTTTTGTTGATTTCATGAGTGTCTCCTGCATAATTTAACATAAGTTATAACATTGTTTGTGCTGGATCAATACCCTTGGTGTCTGCCAATTACCCAATTGGACGGCAGGCGCATTAGCTGCCTATAGTCGCGCCAATGGACGACATCACATTTTTCGACGAGATGACCGGACCGGGCGGCGCGGTGCGGGACTCCTATGCGGCGTTCGGGGCGTGGCTCGAAAACGTTCCGGAAGAGGTTCTGGTGCGCAAGCGGGCTGAGGCGGATGCGCTGTTCAAGCGGCTCGGGATCACGTTCTATGTCTATGGCGATGGCGGCAGCACGGAGCGGCTGATCCCGTTCGACATCCTGCCGCGCATCCTGTCGGCGGCCGAGTGGGATACGGTCGAGGCCGGCTGCATCCAGCGGGTCCGGGCGCTCAACATGTTCCTGCACGACGTCTATCACGAGCAGGAGATTCTCAAGGCGGGCAAGATCCCGGAGGACCTGGTCGTCAACAACAGCGCCTACCGGCCCGAAATGTTCGGCGTCGACCTGCCGCACCACGTCTATTCCCACATCGCCGGGGTCGATGTGGTCCGGGTCGGGCCTGACGAGTTCCACGTTCTCGAGGACAACCTGCGTACGCCGTCGGGCGTGTCCTACATGCTTGAGAACCGCGAAACCATGATGCGGCTGTTCCCCGAAGTGTTCGGCAGGCTGAACGTCCGTCCGGTCGGCAGCTATCCGGACCAGTTGCTGAGCAACCTCCGCGCCGTGGCGCCGGCGGGCTACGACGACCCGCAGGTTGTGGTGCTCACCCCGGGCAGCTTCAACTCCGCCTATTTCGAGCATGTATTTCTCGCCGAAGAGATGGGGGTCGAGCTGGTCGAGGGTCAGGACATGTTCGTCGATGACGGCAAGGTCTTCATGCGCACGACCGAGGGGCCCGAGCAGGTGCATGTGATCTACCGCCGGATCGACGACGATTTCCTCGACCCGCTGGCATTCAACAAGGAGTCGGCGCTGGGCGTGCCGGGGCTGCTGTCTGTCGTGCGCGCGGGCGGCGTGACGCTCGCCAATGCCATCGGCGGCGGCGTTGCGGACGACAAGGCGATTTACACCTACGTGCCCGAGATCATCCGTTTCTATCTCGGCGAGGAGCCGATCCTGTCGAACGTGCCAAGCTATCTCTGCCGGAATGAGGACGACTGCAAATACGTGCTCGAACATCTTGATGAACTCGTGGTCAAGGAAGTGCATGGATC
>JAJFFI010000112.1 GCA_021776755.1 Alphaproteobacteria bacterium
AGGATGAAGGGAAAGTTCGACACGCCGGCCGTCGCGACGATGCCGGAAACCGAGAGCGAACTTGCCACCATTGCGAGCCTCGCACGTCCCAGCCTCAGGAACAGGACGCAGAGCAGCGCGCCCGCAAATCCCGCCGCCGGCGCGAGCATCATCAGCGGCCAGCGCCCGTAGTTGGCAAGCAGCGCCCCGGTCTCGCGGGTCACGGACTTGACGAGCGGGTTCGAGGGGCCGTCGGGTGCTAGGCCGCTTGCGACATATCCCTCGATGCCGGACGCGAAAAGCCCGCCGAGGGCAAACAGCACGATCGTGACCGCCGCCGCTGCCATGGCGATCCGGCGCGCGCGCGCCTCGATGACGCCGTCCGCCTTGTTGGCGAGGAAGGTAGCACCCTGCATGACCAGCATCGCGACGCTGACCACCCCGCAGAACAGCGGGAACAGCCCGAGCAGTTCGGTGAGCCCGTTGCCCTCGTAGGTCATGCGGAGATCCCGGTCGAGCGAGAAGGGGGCTCCGGTCAGCGCATTGCCGACCGCAACCCCGAATATCAGCGCCGGCACGGCGCCGGCCGTGAACAGGCACCAGTCCCAGGTCGACCGCCAGCGCGGCTGATCCATCTTCGAGCGGTATTTGAACCCGACCGGACGGAGGATCAGCGAAGCCAGCACCAGAAACATCGCGATGTAGAAGCCCGAGAACGCGATTGCGTAGATCATCGGCCAGGCGGCGAAGATGGCGCCGGCGCCCAGCACCAGCCAAACCTGATGCCCTTCCCAGGTGGGTGCCACGCAGTTGATGACGAGACGCCGTTCCTCGTCGTCTTTCGCGATGAACGGCAGCAGTGTGCCGACGCCGAGGTCATGGCCGTCCATGACCGCAAATCCGATCAGCAGGAAGCCCATGAGCCCCCACCAGATCACCCGCAATGTCTCGTAGTCCATTGGAACGGTCATGGTCTTACTCCGCCGCTGCCCGGACCGTGCCCGGGGTGGACTTGGCCTCGGCCGGTGGGCCGCTGAATCCGGTGCCTTCCGGTCCCTTCCGGATGTACTTCACCATCAGGAAGACGTCGACGACCAGCAGCGCCGTATAGAACACGATGAACCCGATCAGCGAGAACCACACCTGCCCCTCGGACACCGAGGAGACGCCGACGAAGGTCGGCATGATGCCCTCGATCACCCAGGGCTGGCGGCCGTATTCGGCAACGATCCAGCCGAGTTCGGCGGCGACCCACGGCAGCGGCAGACTGAACAGCGCGGCCTTGAGAAACAGCGGATAGCGCTCGAGCCGGCGCTTGGCAGACAGCCAGAACGCATATCCGAACAGGGCAATGAAGAAGAAGCCGCAGGCCACCATGATGCGGAACGACCAGAACAGCACCGGCACGTTGGGGACGGTGCTCCAGGCCGCGCGCTCGATATCCGCCTCGGTCGCCTTGGACGGGTCGGCAATGTAGCGGCGCAGCAGCAGCGCGTAGCCGAGATAGCGCCCGTCGGCGCGCAGCGCCTTTTTCGCGTCCTCATCGTTGCGGTCGGCCCGGAGCGCCTGGACCGCGTTCCAGGCGCCGATACCCTGGCGGATGCGGCCCTTGGCGCGCTGCACCAGGTCCTTGATGCCTTCCACCTTCTTGTCGAAGCTCCGGGTCGCGATGATGCCCAGCACATAGGGGACCTCGACCTTGTAGCGCGTCACCTTGCCTTCCTGGTCGGGAATGCCGACAAGCGTGAAGCTTGCGGGTGCGGGCTCCGTCTCCCACATGGCCTCCATCGCGGCGAGTTTCATCTTCTGATGCTCGCTGCCGACATAGCCGCTCTCATCGCCCAGCACGACCACCGACAGCGCCGAGGCAAGCCCGAAGGAGGCGGCGACCGTCATCGAGCGGATGGCGAATTTCCGGTTCCGCTTCTGGAGCAGGAACAACGCGCTGATCGAGAGCACGAACATCGCGCCGGTCACGTACCCCGCCGAGACCGTGTGCACGAATTTCGCCTGCGCCACGGGATTGAAGATCACGTCGTAGATCGAGGTCAGCTCCATCCGCATGGTTTCGATGTTGAACTCGGCGCCCACCGGGTTCTGCATCCAGCCGTTGGCGATCAAGATCCAGAGTGCGGAGAAATTCGTCCCGATGGCCATCAGCCAGGTGGCGCTCAGGTGCTGGACCCGGGACAACCGGTTCCAGCCGAAGAAGAACAGGCCAACGAATGTCGACTCGAGGAAGAAGGCCATCATGCCTTCGAGCGCCAACGGTATGCCGAAGATGTCGCCGACGAAATGCGAGTAGTAGGCCCAGTTGGTGCCGAACTGGAATTCCATGGTGAGCCCGGTCGCGACCCCCATGGCGAAATTGATGCCGAACAGCAGACCCCAGTATTTGGTCATGTCGCGCCAGATCTGGCGGCCGGTCATGACGAACACGGTCTCCATGATGGCGATCACGATCGCGAGCCCCATGGTCAGCGGCACAAACAGGAAGTGATAGAGCGCGGTGACCGCGAACTGCAGGCGCGAGAGGTCGACGACGGCTTCGTTGATCATGGCGCGGCCTTCGGCGGGTTGGCGGCGGTCGAGCCTTTGACCCCGAACTTGCCTTCCATCGCCGCGGGGTCGATGTCGGGCCGGTGGGACGGGCTGAAGAAAAACAGAAACAGCATGAGGATCGCCACGACCTTGATCGCGAGCACCACCCCTATGTGCCTGGCGAGCGCACGCACCGTGGGAGACACGGCGCGCGCCGGTCCCTCACGAAGGGGTGGGGTCTCAACTGGGGAAGGCGTGGGTGTCATGATGCCGCTGACCCTAAGCCGCACCGCGCACTGAGACAAGATGACGTATTCCGCAGACGCTCAGAACCGCCCTGGAAACGCAAACTGAGCTCCGTGCTGACGCCGTGCTGACGCCGTGCTGGCAGATATCGGCCCGTTATGGGGCCGTCAATTGCAATCGCGCATGAATGTCCGGAGGGCGCCCGGGTTCGAGACCGGTCCGAATTGGATTGCCTTGCCGCCCGTTCCGCCGAGTGTTGGAACCAGGTCAATGAAGCCTGCGCCGAGCATACCGGCCGTCAGGCTGCGCATACTCGGCGATAGCACGGACCATATCCGCCCGTCGGGCGTGAACGTCCGCAGCGCGATCCGCTTCAGCTTCGCGGCCGCGGGGTTCGAATGAACCAGCGTACGCAGGTTGAAAATGCGCAGCTGGGCTGATTTCGTCGCCTGGAGCCGGCGCTGCAGACCGCGATGGCGGATGATGATCTTCAGGAGTTTTTCGGCGGTGCCATCCACCGAGAAGCAGGACAGCACGACGGACCCGCTGCCGCGCGAATCTTTCAGCACCGCCTGCCGGGTCAGGGTTCCCTGCCCGACTTGCCATGCCATTGGCCGTGGGGTCTCAGCCCCGCTCGACGCCCACGCGTTCAAGGGTGCCAGCAGGCACCACAGGGTCAGCCCAATCCACCTCATCATAAACCCCCGCATTCACAGCCAAGCTCCTGGCAGCAGCGGGGTCAAGCAAGAACTTGGAATTTCGGGCAAAATTTCCGCCCGCCCCCCGAGGGGAAGGGGGTCAGTGGAGGCTCTTCTTTCCCATTTCGAGGAATTTTTCACGCCGGCGCGCGCGAAGGACGCCACCGTCGAGACCGATCTGGGCGCGCAGAGATTCCTCGATCGCGTCGCCCAGCGATTCGAACACCGCCTCGCGGCCGCGGTGCGCTCCCCCCAGCGGTTCGGGGATCACTTTGTCGATAACCCCCAGCCGCAGCAGGTCCTCGGCGGTCAGCCGCAGCGCCTCGGCCGCGGTCTGCACATGGTCGCCCGAGCGCCACAGGATCGAGGCGCAGCCTTCGGGCGAAATCACCGAATAGATCGCGTGCTCGAGCATGAAGACCATGTTGCCGGCGGCAAGCGCGATAGCGCCGCCAGAGCCGCCCTCGCCAATGATCGTCGCAATCATCGGCACCCGCAGCCCGAGGCAGACCTCGACCGAGCGGGCGATGGCCTCGGCCTGGCCGCGTTCCTCTGCACCAATGCCGGGATAGGCGCCCGAGGTGTCCACCAGCGTCACGACCGGAAGCCCGAAGCGGTCGGCGAGCTGCATCAGGCGCTGGGCCTTGCGGTAGCCCTCCGGCCGGGCCATGCCGAAATTGTGTTTCATGCGGCTGTCGAGATCGTCGCCCTTCTCGTTGCCGAGCACGACCGCCGAGAAGCCGCGGAACCGGCCGATGCCGCCGGGCAGCGCCTCGTC
>JAJFFI010000113.1 GCA_021776755.1 Alphaproteobacteria bacterium
AGTTTTCCAGATTTTCCTTAACCCGCCGGTAAGGCGGGGCCGGGCATACTGCGTGTTCTGTTAACCAGAATGCGTGAATGCACAGTCGGCACCATGATCGTTACCCGGCAAGACCGTCAGCTCGTCGAAGCTCTCGACCGGATCGCCCCCGGCCCTGAGGGCTGGAAACTTGCGCATATGCGGCTGTCGGCGCTGAAGCCGCACAACCGCCAGCCGTCCCAGGTGCGGAGCGCGATTTCGATCTTCGAGGCGACCGCGGCGCGCTTCCAGGGCTCGCTCTACCAACTGCCGAACCAGGACCTGGTCTATGTCTGGAAGGGCGCGCCGCAGAGCGATCTCGAGCGCGCCGTCGGCCGGGTGCGCTTCCTGTTTGACGAAGACCCGCTGTGCCGCAAGGACAAGCGAAGCGGGATGCCGGGCGATCCCTACACCTTCTGCCACTGGTACGATCTTGGCGCGGATTTCGACGATGCGATGACCATGGCCCGCAAGCTTTCGGGCGTCGTCGGCGCGGCGCCCCAGGCGGCCGGGACCCCAACAGACACACCGGCGCCTGCCGCAATCTCGCTCGCCTCGCTCAAGGCCCCGCCACTCGCTGCGGCCGCGGCCGCCACCCCACCGGAACTCACAGCCCTCAATCCCGCGCTTCTTGGATCGCTGGAAGGCTCGTTGTCGACAACCGATCTCGCGGGCTTTGTTGAACGCCAGCCGATCTGCGTTATCACCGGCGCCGGCCCGCCGGTGCCGGTGCTGCAGGAATGCTATGTGTCGATCGCCGCCGTGCAGAAAGTGCTGTCGCCGGGCGTCGACCTGCTCGCCGACCGCGCGCTGTTCCAGCATCTCACCCGCACCCTCGACCGGCGCGTGCTCGATCTCCTCAGCGACGGCAGCTATCTCGGCGGCCGCGCGCGGCTCAGTGTCAATCTCAACATCTCGACGGTTCTCTCCGGCGACTTCGCACGCTTCCACCAGGTGCTGAGCGACGGCCGGCGCGGCATGCTGGCGGTCGAGTTCCAGATGCCGGACGTCTTCGCCGACATCGCGCAGTTCCGTTCGGCGCGGGATTTCGTCACCGAGCGCGGCTACCGCACGATCATCGACGGCATTACCCACATGACGCTGCCGTTTGTCGACCGGAAGCTGCTGAAGGCCGACCTGATGAAAATCTTCTGGTGTCCCGAGCTGCACGCGGCGCTGAAAGGCCCCGACGGCGACTCGCTCCGCGCCCGGGTGGTCGAGGCCGGAGCGGACCGGGTGATCCTCTGCCGGTGCGACGATGAACGCGCGATCGACATGGGCTCCGCCCTGGGTCTCCGGATGTTCCAGGGCCGCTATGTCGATACCCTGCTTGCGAGCCTCGGCCAGACCGCCGCCGGCGCACCACTTGACCGCGGCGTGGTGGGCGACGCGACCTGACCACCAACCCGGCTCCGCCAAACGCCTGAGTTTTGCAGGCTGGAACTTGACCGGCCGCCGTTCCATATTCCCGCCATGGACACCCGCCCCGCACCGCTGGACGCGGCGAGCCCCGAGCCCGGAGACACACCGGCGCTCGCGGTCACCAATCTGACCAAGCGTTACGGCGATCTGACCGCCGTCGATGACCTGTCCTTCGCCGCCCCGCGCGGCACGACGGTCGGGTTGCTCGGCGGCAACGGCGCGGGCAAGACGACGACGCTCTCGATGCTGCTGGGCCTGCTGCTGCCGAGCGCAGGCGACGTGCGGATGCTCGGTTGCGACATGGTGCGCGACCGCTACCGGGTGCTCGGCCGGATCAATTTCTCCTCGCCCTATGTCGAATTGCCGCTGCGCCTCTCGGTGCGCCAGAATCTCCGCGTCTATGGCCTGCTCTATGGCGTGCGCGGGATCGAGGCGCGCATCACCGAGGTCGCCCAGGCGCTCGAAATCGAGCCGCTGCTCGACCGCAAGACCGGCAAGCTCTCGTCGGGGCAGAAAACCCGCGTGGCGCTCGCAAAGGCAATGCTGAACGAGCCCGAGGTGCTGCTGCTCGACGAGCCGACGGCCTCGCTGGATCCCGACACGGCCGACCGGGTGCGGGGATATCTCGAGGACTATCAGGCACGTACCGGGGCGACGATCGTGCTCGCGTCCCACAACATGGCCGAGGTCGAGCGCCTGTGCGGTGATGTCGTGATGATGCGGGCCGGGCGCATGGTCGACCGCGGCACACCCCGGGCGCTGATCGAGAAATACGGCCGCACCACGATGGAGGAAGTGTTCCTCGACATCGCGCGGGCCCAGCGGGAGCTCGAGGCGTGAGCGCGCTCGCCGACAGTTCGGTCCGGCGCATCGGCGCGCAGGTGCTGCGCTACTGGTACCTGCTGCGCGGATCCTGGCCGCGGTTCGTCGAACTCGCCTATTGGCCCACCGTCCAGATGATCATGTGGGGCTTCATTACGATCTTCTTCACGACCCACTCGTCGTGGATCGCGCAGGCCTTCGGTGTCTTGCTCGCGGGCGTGCTGCTCTGGGATACGCTCTTCCGGGCGCAGCTCGGGCTCTCGGTTTCATTTCTCGAGGAAATGTGGTCGCGCAATCTGGGCCAGGTCTTCGTCACGCCGCTCCGGCCCTGGGAATTTCTCGCAAGCCTGATGACGATGAGCATCATCCGTACCCTGATCGGCGTGCTGCCCGCGATGCTGCTCGCGATCCCACTCTACGGTTATTCCGTTTTCGATATGGGCCTGCCGTTGATCGCGTTCTTCGTCAACCTGATGGTGACCGGCTGGGCGGTGGGACTGTTCGTGATCTCGCTGATCCTGCGCTGGGGCCTCGGCGCGGAAAGCCTCGCGTGGTTCGTGATCTTCGGGCTCGCGCCGATCTCCTGCGTCTACTACCCGATCGCGACGCTGCCGGACTGGCTGCAATATGTCGCGCTCGCGATTCCTTCGGCGCCGGTCTTCGAGGGCATGCGCGGGGTGATGCTCGACGGTGTCTTCCGCACGGACCTCTTTTTCCTCGCGGCAGCGCTCAACGTTTTCTATCTGGCGCTCGGCAGCGCGGTGTTCCTCTGGACGTTCCATCAGGCCCGCCGCCGCGGGCTGTTGCTGCAGATGGGCGAGTAACCTAGCCCTCGGATTTGCCGCTGACGCCGGCGTCCTCAAATGTCGCCATGCCGGTGTGGCAGGCGCAGGCCGCCTGCAGCAGCGGGATCGCGAGTGCGGCACCGGTGCCCTCGCCGAGCCGCATGTCGAATTCCAGCAGCGCGCTTCGGTCCAGCGTCTCGAGCAGCCGGCCATGACCTTTCTCGGCCGAACGGTGCGAGATCAAACAATGGTCGAGCGCGCTTTCGTCGATGGCGTGGAGCACGGCGGCCGCCGCCGTCGAGACGAAGCCGTCGAGTACCACCGGGATGCGGGCGAGCCGGGCTGCCGCGACCGCACCGGCAATCGCCGCCATCTCGAGCCCGCCGACGCGGGCGAGAATATCGAGCGGGTCGCGGGCGGCGGGCTTGTGAAGCTCGGCGCCCTTGCGGACGATCTCGATCTTGCGCTCGAGCGCCTTGCCGCTGACGCCCGTGCCGGTTCCGACCCAGTCCCGCGCCTCGCCGCCGAAGAGCGCGAGACAAACGGCGGCGGCCGCCGTCGTGTTGCCGATGCCCATCTCGCCGAGACAGATCAGGTCGAGGCCTTCCTCGATCGCCATCATGCCGTAGGTCATCGCGCGGGCGCATTCGACCTCGTCCATCGCCGGACCCCGGGTAAAGTCCGCGGTGGGCTGCTCGAGCGCCATTTCAAAGACCCGCAGGTCGGCGTCGAACTTGGTGCAGAGCTGGTTGATCGCGGCGCCGCCGTCGATGAAGTTCTGCACCATTTGCCCGGTCACCTCGGCGGGGTAGGCCGACACGCCCAAGCTCGCGATTCCGTGGTTGCCAGCAAAGATCGCGACCCGGGGATGGTCGACCGATGGCGGATGCCGGCCCTGCCACATGGCGAGCCATTGTACGAGCTCCTCCAGACGGCCGAGCGCGCCCTCGGGCTTGGTCAGGGTTTTCTCGCGCTGGATCGCGGCCCGCCCGGCGTCTTCGTCGGGGGCGCGAAACTCGGCGATCAGCTCGCGGATTTCATCCAGATTGCCGTCGCTCCGAAGCGGATCGTCGCTGGTCATCGAAAGTCCTGTTGTTGCGGTGCGTGCTCTGAACCGGGTGGCGGGGCGTGGAATTTGGCGCGACCGCCGAATTTCCCTATAACGCTTTCCAGATGCGGCGCGCGCCGTTTTCCTGCAAGCCTTCTTTTAACGAGCGGGCGGGCCGGTTGAAACCCCGCGCGTTGCTAACCGCACATTGCAGCCCGCGCGTTGCAAACCGCACATAGCAAAGAGAGCTGTCATGCCCGATCCAAAGGCGCCGGACGCGCCGGGACGGAAGGCTTCGGAAAGTTCCGCGCCGTCGCCGATCCTGTCGCCGTCTGAAGACTTCGACGTTCTGGAAGAGGACGAACTCTACGCCGGCGAGGAACTGGCGGAACGCACCGACTCGCTGCTTGAGGACTGCCGTGCCTCGGCCCTGTTCCTGACGCGCGTGCCGCTGCCGGGCAACCATCCCGACCTTCGCGGCGTCACGGCCGCCGTGCGCGGGTTCCCGCTGGTCGGGCTCGGCATCGGGCTTGCCGGTGCCGTCGTGTTCTGGCTGGCGAGCTGGATCGGGCTCGGGCCGATGATTGCGGCAGTGCTCGGGTTTGCCGCGACGATGGCGCTGACCGGCGCGATGCATGAAGACGGCCTGTCGGATTTCATTGACGGCTTCGGCGGGACCGAGCCGGCCCGCCGTCTTGAGATCATGCGCGACAGCCGCATCGGCGCATTCGGCGTGCTGGTGCTCGTCGTGTCCGTGCTGTTGCGCGTCGGCGCGGTGGCGGCGATCGCGGGGAGTACCGGGCTTACGATGGCGGGCTGCGCGATGATTGCGGCAGCCGCCGGTTCGCGCGGG
>JAJFFI010000114.1 GCA_021776755.1 Alphaproteobacteria bacterium
ACCCGCGCCCGTCCGTGGCTCCCTTTCATCAACAGCGTCCCGTCCCACCACGCCTCGACATCGAAGGTGATCCGGGCGTGTCTCGCAGCCGTCACGCGGACCCTGGCCAGCAGTTCGGCACCCACGGGCGCTGCCCCCAGATGCTCGACGTTGACCATCGTGCCGACAGTGGTCTCACCTTCGTCGAGAAACTCCTCGATGCCGAAATGACAGGCCATCTCGAGAAAGCCGATCAGGTGCGGCGTCGAGACAACATGAACGCCCGGGTTACCCACGTCGTTTGCCGTGTGTTTCGGCTGCACCGTCTCGCGGTCTTCGGCCTCGTGTCCGATCGGGATCTCCGCCATCGCGTTTATTCGAACGGCATCAGGACGGTGGAGCCGGTCGTGCGCCGCTCCTCGATCGCTCGGTGCGCCTCTCCGATTTCGCGCAACGGGTATGTGTGGTTGACCGCGACCTTGATCCCGCCCTCCAGCACGGTGTCCAGGAGATCCTTGGCGCCGGCCGCGTAATCGTCGATGTCCGCCATATAGTGCATGATCGCGGGCCGGGTCACGAATAGCGAACCCCGCCGGCCGAGGTCGATCACGTCCACCGGATCCGGCACACCCGAGGCATGGCCGTAGCTCGCGAGAATACCCATCGGGCGCAGGCAGTCGAGGGACCGCTCGAAGGTATCCTTGCCGATCGACTCGTAGACCACCGGCACGCCCTTGCCGTCGGTAAGCTCCATTGCCGTCTTCACGAAATCGCCTTCGGTGTGGATCACCGGATGATCGCAGCCATTGGCGCGGGCAAGTTCCGCTTTCGCTTCCGAACTGCAGGTGCCCACGACCGTGCCGCCGATATGCTTGATCCACTGACACAGGATCAACCCCATGCCACCGGCCGCCGCATGCACGACAACGACATCTCCAGGCTGGACGGCGTAGGTCCGGCGCAGGAGATATTGGGCGGTCAGGCCCTTCAGCATCATGCCGGCGGCCTGCACGTCGTCGATTTCGTCGGGCAGTTTCACGACGCGATTGGCCGGAAACGTGCGGCTCTGACTGTAGGCGCCATGGGGCGGGTAGGCGTAACCAACCCGGTCGCCTTCCTTGACGCTGGCGACGCCCTCGCCGACCGCTTCGATCACCCCAGCCGCCTCGAACCCCAGAACGATCGGCAGCTCTGGCACTGCCCAAGGATGCGGTATGCCGCGCCGGTGATAGGTGTCCACATAGTTCACGCCGACAGCACCGTGGCGGATCCTCACTTCGCCTGCTCCGGGATCGCCTGCGGGCCATTCTTCCCATTTGAAGACGTCGGGTGTGCCCTTTTCGTGGATGACGGCGGCCATATTCATTGCAGTGTCTCCTTTCGTGAGTGCCGACCTAAACCTGTATCAGGTTTCGGCCCGCGGCAAGTCTTGCGCCTCCCGGTCCCTGGTGTACTGTCCGCGCAGTCGGTATTTGGGGTCGGACCGGGAGCGAGCAGATGCGGTTGCTGAGTTACGCGGATGACGGCGGCGAAGGGCTTGCCGTCGTGCGGGGCGAGGATTTGATCGACGTCGGCGAAGGTGCCCCGGAAATCCCGGCCGACCTGATGACGATCCTCGCAGAAGACCTCCTCGCTGATCTGGAGGCCGCGATCAACCGGGCCGGGCGAAAGGCGCTGATCGATCCGGAGTCGATCGAATTTCTGCCCCCCATTGAGTTTCCCGGAAAAATCCTCTGTGTCGGCCTGAACTACATCGATCATGCGTCCGAAGGCAGTTTCGAGCGCCCCGAATATCCGGTGATCTTCCCGCGCTATTCGACATCACTTGTCGGACATGAAGGCCCCATCCTGCGGCCTGCCGCCTCCGAACAACTCGACTATGAGGCCGAACTTGTCGTCATCATCGGCAAGGAAGGCAGGCACATCCCGAAGGCAGAAGCGCTCAACTATGTCGCCGGCTATTCGGTGTTCAACGACGCGACCCTGCGGGACTATCAGTTCAAGAGTCCGCAGTGGACGATGGGCAAGAACTTCGACGCGACCGGCGCTTTCGGCCCGCATTTCGTTTCCGCCGACGAAGTGCCGCCCGGCGGCAAGGGCCTGCGGGTCACAACGAAACTGAACGGCAAGACGCTGCAGGACGGCAATACCAAGGATATGATCTTCCCGGTCGACGAACTGATCGCCGTGATTTCCGAAGTTATGACGCTTGAGCCCGGGGACATTATCGTCTCGGGCACGCCGGCCGGCGTCGGCGCATTCCGCAAGCCGCCCATCTGGATGAAAGATGGTGATATCTGCGAGATCGAGATCGAGGGCGTCGGGCTGCTGCGAAATCCGGTTCTCGACGATTCGGTGGACTAGGAAGGGGCATGATGGGCAACACTCCCCGCCCCGGCCCGCTTACGGGCCTTGTCGTCGTCGATTTGTCGCGCGTGCTCGCGGGCCCCTACTGCACCATGGTGCTGCACGATCTGGGAGCACGGGTCATCAAGGTCGAACCGCCCGGGGCGGGCGACGACGCACGAGGTTTCGGCCCGTTCATGAACGGCAAGTCGGCGTATTTCATGTCGCTCAACCGCGGCAAGGAAAGCATTGCCCTCGATCTCAAGGCCGACGGCGACCGCGCGATCTTCGAGACCCTGCTCGACCGTGCCGATGTGCTGGTCGAGAATTACCGGGCCGGCGTCATGGAAAAGCTCGGCTACGGCTGGAAGACCGTGCATGCGCGCTGGCCGCGCCTCGTCTACGCGTCGGTCTCGGGCTTCGGGCAGACCGGCCCCTATGCGCACCGTCCGGCATACGACATGGTGGTCCAGGGCATGGGCGGGATCATGAGCATCACCGGCCATCCCGGCGGCCCGCCCACCCGGGTCGGTACCTCGGTCGGCGACATTACCGCGGGGCTCTTCGCGGTGGTCGGCATCAATGCGGCCCTCCATGCGCGCGCCGCCTCGGGAGCCGGCAGCCAGGTCGATGTCGCCATGCTCGACGGCCAGATTGCGATCCTCGAGAACGCCATCGCGCGCTTTACAGCACTCGGCGAAATCCCCGGCCCGCTCGGCGCCCGGCACCCGTCGATCACGCCCTTCGAGGCCTTCGAGACCGCCGACGGTCACCTGATCGCGGCGGCCGGTAATCAGACACTGTTCGCCAAACTCGCGGACGCGCTCGGGCGGCCCGAGCTTGCGAACGACCCGCGATTTGCAACCAATGACAGCCGGACCGAAAACCAGCCGGCATTGAAAGACATCCTCGAGGAAATCTTCCGCACCCGCCCGACGGACCATTGGCTCGATCACCTTGGTGAGGCCGGGGTCCCCTGCGGCCCGATCAATGATGTCGGGGAGGCGCTCAGCGACCCCCAGGTCATCGCCCGCAACATGGTCGCCACGCTGACCGATCCGGTCGCGGGTGATGTGCTGATGGCCGGCAATCCGATCAAGATGACCGGTCTTCCCGACGACACCGCAAAGCCGCCGGTTCCGGATCTCGACGCCGACCGGGCCGCGATTCTCGACTGGCTGGCCAAGGAGGCCTGACTCACTCCTCATTTTCGCCGTGATGGATGTTCAGGCTCCTCATGGGATACAATCGCATCTGTTATCACTACTCGCCTGAACCAAATGCCCCTTCGCAATACCCTGATCACTGTCTTTCTGATCATGGGTTCGTTCGCCAATGGGCCGGCGAGTGCACAACCTCCGCACTCCGACGAAACCGAAGGCGAGCGGTCGGTGGAGCGCTGGGACCGGGAACGGGCGGCGCGTTATCGCATTGAAATCCTGGAGGATGGCACCCGGGTGTCGCTTACGGGCAGCATCGAGTTCGGCACGACGGAGGCCATGCGAACCGTGCTCGAAAAGCATCCGGACGTGCGGGTGCTGGTTCTTGAAAGCATTGGCGGACACATCTACGAAGCCCGCGGCATTGCCAAACTCGCAATCAGGCGCGGCCTCGACACACTGGTTCTCGGGACCTGCGCATCCGCCTGTACCACCGCCTTCATGGGCGGGAAGGTCCGCAAGATCGGCCCGGCCGGGCGTCTTGGTTTCCATCAGTACGGATGGGTCGCAGCCTACAACTCGCCGTTCAACAATCTCAAGGAAGAGCAGGAAACCGACAGGCGCTTCTATGCCGGCCGCGGCGTCGCCCAGAAATTTCTCGCCCGGATCTTCGAGGCCCCCCACAGCCAGATCTGGTTTCCGATGACCACGCAACTGATCGACGCTGGCGTGGTGCACCGGGTCACCCACGGCAACTGAATTTCGTAAAGCGAATGGTCCGGGATGGTAGGCGCCCCGCGTGCAAGGGCGTCAGGTCTTCTTGCTATCATCCACGATGTTCATGGTCGCAAGGCCGCTGTTTCCAAGCTCGACCGCGGCGAACGGGCCGCCGAGGCAGCGGTGTTTCGGATCGCTGTGATCGAGGGCCGGCGTCTCGGCGAGGATTTCGCCGGCAAATTGCTCCGCGTTATCCTTCGGGCGGTAACCGAGAAAGCTCGCCTTCGCGTTGTCCACCGGCACGCGGTCGTTGGCCGACACGCCATAGACGACTGTAAACCCGGTGACCGGCGTCGAGATTGACCGCTCGACCAGCTGGATCAGGTCGTCGTAGGACAGCCAGGTGCCGAGCGCCCGCGCATTGGTGACCTGCGCACAGGAGAGGATGCGCAGGCACACCGACTCGACCCCGCGCTTGTCCCAGTAGAGGCTCGCCAGATCCTCGGCGAAACACTTGGCGAGCCCGTAGAACGTGTCCGGGCGGTGCGGCGCGTCGGTGCCGACAAACGCGGTGCGCGAATGCATGCCGACCGCGTGGATGGAACTGGCATAGACGACCCGTCGTACACCTTTCCGGTACGCCGCTTCCCAGACGTTGTAGGCGCCGATGAAATTGGGCCCGAGAAGCGTCTCGAAGGGCGCCTCATCGCCATAGGCGCCGAAATGCACCACCATGTCCGCGCCCTCGAGTACGTCCTCCATCTCCTTGAGACTCGTGAGGTCCGCCCGGACATAGCTCTCGCCCGGATAGAGGTTGCCAACGCCGTCGGCGAGATCGGTCGAGACCATCGCCTCCGCCATTTTCGAGATGGGCTCGCGCAGATAGGAGCCGAGCCGGCCTGCCGCCCCGGTGAGAACGATCTTCTTGAGTTTCATATGACAGCCTTTTCGACGAACGGCCGGTTCGCGGCAATCCGCTCGTAGTTGAAGGGCGTGAGGTCCAGGGAGCGGTATTCGCCATAGGCGATCAGCTCGGACGTGCCCCGGCCCATGGCGGGTGACTGCTGAAAACCGTGCCCCGAGAACCCGTTCACGAAGATGAAGTTCGCGACCTCGGTGTGCGGCCCGAGAATGGCGTTCTGGTCGAATACATTGAACGCGTAATGCCCGGCCCAGGAATTGACCAGCTTGATCGCCTCGAACTGCGGGATGCGGTTGGCGATCGCGGGCCAGGCCTTTTCTTCCCAAATGCTGTGGTCCTGCTCGAAGTCGTCGTAATCGACCGCCGGGTCTTCATAAGGCGGGCAGCCCGCGAGATAGAAGGTCCCGTCGGTGCGCATGTGTACGCCCGACGGATCGATGGTCAGCGGCAGGTCCTGGTCGAGCGGCTGCTCGGCGTCGAAGATGAAGGTGTAGCGCTTGCGGGGCTCGACCGGGATCTCAATCCCGGCCATGCGCGAGGTCAGCACCGCCCGCGGGCCCGACGCATTCACGACCGTGCCGCAGGCAACCACCTCGCCGGTCCTCAGCGTCACACTTTCCACCCGGTCGCCGGCGGCGTTCTTCGCCATCGCGGTGACCTCGTTGGTCACATACTCTGCGCCCTTCTCCCGGGCCGAGCGCTTCCACCAGTCGAACACCGTGTTGCCGTCGAAATAACCCTCGTCGACCGGGTTGTGGCTGCCCGCGACGATATCTTCCAGATTGTAGAAGGGATACTCGGCCGCAATCTCGCCCGCCGACATGATCCGCGTGCCGGCCCCGCAGGCCGCCTGCAGTTTCTGGTTTTCGCGCAGGACGTCCGCGAACGGCTCGTTATCGGCGAGATACATATAGCCGTAGCTTTGCAGCACGATCTCCGGCACCCGCTCGTCGCCGCCCATGAATTCGCGGAAATTCTTCACGAACTCGGCGGCGAACTGCGAAATGCGCACGTTGATCTCGTTCGAGAACTGCTGGCGCATGCAGCTGTTGGTGTGGGACGTCGAGGTGAACTCGTAGGTCGGGTCGCGCTCGACCACGAGGATCGAACCGTCGAAATCGGGATTGGCCGACAGCC
>JAJFFI010000115.1 GCA_021776755.1 Alphaproteobacteria bacterium
CGGTGAGCACCGCATTCCGGTGGGCGAACTGGCCGCCGCCTTCGACCCACGGTTCCGGCCCCGCATCGACCCCAAGACCGGCGCGGTCGTGCGGATCAGCGTCGCGACCGACGGCGCGAGCAAGCAAGGTCCGCACCAGACCGCGTCCGGCGTCGGAGCGGACCCGTTCGCGCCCCCTGCGGGCAAGTCCTGGGCGGCGGCACAGAAGGTGCTCCGCTCAGCCATCAACCGCGAGAACGTGACCGGGCCCGGCAGCGCCTCCCGCATGCTGGCCTTCGAGGCCACACGCCAGCGTTACACCGCGATCCTGAACAGCGGCGATCCCCGGCATCTCTTGGCGCTGGCCGACGCCCACGGCCCCTGGTTCTACGAGATGACGGCGCTGATGGGCTACCGGCCCTGGCTGATGCGCCTGGTCCTCGGCATCGCGCGCAACCGGATCGAGGTTGGTACGGGCCGCAGCGTTGCCAATCGGCAAGCCACGTTCGACCGCAACAAAGCGGAAATTGCCGACACAACGCGGGTTCTGGTGCCCGGGACATCGG
Source organism: Alphaproteobacteria bacterium (assembly GCA_021776755.1). Lineage (GTDB taxonomy): Bacteria > Pseudomonadota > Alphaproteobacteria > JAJFFI01 > JAJFFI01 > JAJFFI01. The sequence goes on from JAJFFI010000115.1 coordinate 546, forward strand.
CAGTTGACAGCAAACACCGCGACACCGAAAGCCAGTTCATCCGCGGCCCGATTGTCGAGTTAAACAACGCCTATCTCGGTGGGCTCGATGACGCGCAGTTCGGCTTCAATCTGCGGTTTGCCATCTTCGCGGCCGGCGCACGAGGCGCCAGCGAGGCGGCCATCATGGAAAGCGCCGGCGCGCTCGCGGGCCTGCGCCGCGTCAGCCAAATGCGACGCGGCAAAAGCGCTAACCTCTCCGCAAACAGGGGCTCGATCTCCGGCGCAAGTCTGGCCACCAAACGCGCAACCCCCAGAAAGTTCGAGTGGGGCGAGCCGGGGCAGACGTATCTGGCGACTCGACAGAGATCCCGAAAGATCGCGATGGATGATGCCGGTCTAAAGAAAGCCGATGCTACGAACCTCCAGAACCATCACATCGCCCCGCGCGAAGTCAGGAACCATTCAGTCATGATGAATACCGGATTCCAGTTTGACCAGAAGGGCAATCTAATCTTGTTGCCAAGTCCGCGTCGGGGGTCGGGTCCAGAACCACTGCACGACGGAAGTCATCCAAATTACACACGTGCTTTTAGGCGCCAGCTAGAAATGATCGATCCGAATTGGTCGCTTGCCAAGAAACGGAAGGCCATAGAAAGATTGGCGAACCGTGCGCGCCAGGGTATTGAGTCTGGGATTCCGGTTCGGAACAAAGACGGCGCAACTCTTGAGATGTGGGAAGAATGGTACGCGGCAAGCGAACAATCGATCCTGCGGAGTTTGCTGGACCTGTTCAGGAGGTGATCGCGTTTGCCATGTCCGATCGGCCGGTCGAACTTCTGCTCAACCGAGGTATCAGACCCGATAGTGGGCGGTACCACCTCATTTCCAGCGTCGCCGATGTCTGGGCCTTCGGTTATTCGGATGCCTTGACGCCGGAGAACTACGAGGATCGCGGCGGGAGCCACTGGGGCGATGTGCTCGCGGACGAAATTGCGCCAATCCACGGCGAGAGATGGGATCCCAAACTCGGCGACAGTCCTGGTGACAAGGTTCTTTTTCTGTTGGAAGGCCGCTGGAAGCCTCTTAGCGAACTGATGCAGGATGTAGAACTAGATTCGGACGTGGGCCTCGACGCCGGAGATCTCTGCGACGATACGGTTTCAAACCTGTATTACGTCGGGGCGTGGCGCGCGACCATCGGCGAAGATTCCCCCTTCATCGCCGACATGTGGAATGCATTCCAGACCGGCGGCTGGCCGTTCGGGTGGTTTGGCGAATATCCGGACGGCAAGATGGTCGTCTGGAAGCCCACGTGTCGAACCGAAGACTTGATCCGGTCCTTGTAAAAGCAACGCCTGACCGCAGCGCCTGAGGCTCGGGCAACTGCGCGTCTCGGCGCAATCTCTGCGACTGCATTTGCACCCGAAGTCCGCCGCCGCCTTTCGCGAGGCCGACGGCGGTGAGCACCGCATTCCGGTGGGCGAACTGGCCGCCGCCTTCGACCCGCGTTTCCGGCCCCGCATCGATCCCGAGACCGGCGCGGTCGTGCGGATCAGCGTCGCGACCGACGGCGCGAGCTCGCAAGGTCCGCACCAGACCGCGTCCGGCGTCGGAGCGGACCCGTTCGCGCCCCCTGCGGGCAAGGCCTGGGCGGCGGCACAGAAGGTGCTCCGCTCAGCCATCAACCGCGAGAACGTGACCGGGCCCGGCGGCGCCTCCCGGATGCTGGCCTTTGAGGCCGCGCGCCAACGCTACACCGCGATCCTGAACAGCGGCGACCCACGGCACCTCGTGGCGCTGGCCGACGCACACGGGCTGCTGTTCTACGAATTGACGACGCTCATGGGCTACCGGCCCTGGCTGATGCGCCTGGTCCTCGGCATCGCGCGGCGGCGCGTCGCCGACGGTGGGCAGGACAGCGTCGAAAGCCGGAAGGCCACCTTCGAGCGCAACAAGTCCGAAATTGCCGACACCACGCGCGTCCTGGTGCCCGGCACGTCGATGGTCGACGGCAAGCACCCCGACACCGAGAGCCAGTTCGTCCGCGGCCTGATCGTCGAGCTCAACAACGCCTATCACATGGGCCTGGACGACGATGACTTCGGCTTTGCCCTAAGGTTCGCGATCTACGCGGCCGGCGCCCGGGGCGCGGGCGAAGCGGCCATCATGGAAAGCGCCGGCGCGCTGGCGGGCCTGCGCCGCGTCAGCCAGGTGCGGCGTGGAAAGGGGGCGACACTTTCCGCGAACAGGGGCTCGATCTCAGGTGCAAGCCTCGCCGCCAAGCGCGCGACACCGAGAAAACTCGAATGGGGTGAGCCGGGGCAGACGTACCGGACCTCGCAGAGCGAGTTTCGAAAAATCGCGGCCCAAAAATCCGGCCTGAGTACAGCGGACGCTGACGGCTGGCAGGCACATCACATCATGCCTGTCCAACTCAGGAATCACCCTGTCTTGAAGAGGATAGGATTTCGGTTCGATCAGGATCCGATCGCGATGCTCTTGCCTAAACGCCATGGTCTGGACGATAAACTCTCAAGGCATGATGGATCGCATCCTCTGTACACTGAGGCTCTGCGCCAAGAACTTAACAAGATGAAATCCAGCTGGTCGATTTCCAAGACACGACGAGCAGTCGGAAAGCTTGTCGATCGTGCTCGGATTGGTATCGAAGCCGGAAGACCGGTTCGCAACACCGACGGCTCAACTGTCGAGGAGTGGCAGCAATGGTACGAGGCGAGCCAACCAATGATCCTCAGGGTATTGCGAAATCTGCTAGGGAAGTCTTGAACTTTGCCCTATCGAGCAAGCCGGTTGTTTTCCTCACGAATCGCGACATGTGTCCCGACAAGAGTCGTTATAAGGTCGCCGTCAGTTTGGCGGAGGTCGATGCTTTTGGATTTTCAGATGCTGGTGTCCCTGAGAACTACGAGACATTTGGTGGAAGTCACTGGCAAAGCGTTCTTGGCGAAGAAATTTCGCCGATTCACGCTGAAGATTACGGAAAGCAAAATCAGCAAAGCTTCTTGGAAAAAATCTACAGCGAATTGGATGGGCGTTGGGAAACCATGGCGGAACAGCTTTCTGAAAGGATACCGATAGACCACGAAAACCTCAGCTCGGAAGCACTCTGTGACGCGGCCACAACCAATCTATCGTACATTGCCGCCTATCGAGCGTATTTCGGTGAAGACTCACCCTTCATCGCGGGCATGTGGAATGCGTTCCAGACCGGCGGCTGGCCGTTCGGATGGTTTGGCGAATATCCCGACGGCAAGATGGTCGTCTGGAAGCCCAAGCGCTGAACCGCTGACCTGATCCAGACTGTGTAGCGACAACGCCTGACGGCGGCGCGTAAGTCTCGGGCAACTGCGCGTCTCAGCGCGTATTCTGCGACTGCAATTGCACCCGAAGTCCGCCGCCGCCTTTCGCGAGGCCGACGGCGGTGAGCACCGCATTCCGGTGGGCGAACTGGCAGCCGCCTTCGACCCACGGTTCCGGCCCCGCATCGACCCCGAGACCGGCGCGGTCGTGCGGATCAGCGTCGCGACCGACGGCGCGAGCTCGCAAGGTCCGCACCAGACCGCGTCCGGCGTCGGAGCGGA
>JAJFFI010000116.1 GCA_021776755.1 Alphaproteobacteria bacterium
CTGCGACCCTGTGGTGCCGGGCGTCATGGCGCGGCGCTCGGCGAGGCCCGGGCGGATCGCCTCGCTAGGACCGGCCCTCGGCGCGTCCACCGAAGATATCCTGTGCGGCCTTCTGGGCGTCGCACCCGAGACCCTCGACGCACTCCGCGACAAGGGCGTGATCTAGACAATCCAACGGGAGGACCCGCTGTGGCCTGGTTTCTGATGATGGTGGCGATCGTGCTCGAGGTCAGCGGAACGACCTCGATGAAGCTTGCCGACGGGTTCACCAAGCTGGTGCCCTCGGTGTTGATCTTCGTCTTCTACGGAGCGTCCTTCGTGGCGCTCACTTTTGCGCTCCGCAAGATCGACCTCTCTATCGCCTATGCCGTCTGGTCGGGCGTCGGCACGGCGATTGTCGCGATGATCGGCGTGGTCTGGTTTGGTGAAGCGGTCACGCCCTTGCGGGTCATCTCGCTCGGACTGGTGATTGCCGGCGTGATCGGATTGCACGCGGCGTCCTGAGCGGCGGTCAGTTGCCGACGCGCGTGCTTCGAGACGCGCCCTTCAGGCGCTCCTCAGGATGAGGACGGTTGAGGGTTTCTCCGGGACGCCTATCCGCCGTAGCGGCGGCGGTGGTTGCGGGTACCGGGGTGTTTCAGGGTCCAGACGACAGTGCGTTTGAGGACCTTGCCGAGCGCCTCGTCGAAGGCTTCTATAATCGCCTCCATCTGATCGGCCTTTGCAGGCACCTTGGCGAAGAAGGTCTTGCCGGCCACGATATCGCGCTGCGGCATCTTGATCAGTTTGGCGTTCAGGCGCACCTGAATCGTCGGGGCGGTACCTTCGGATTCATAGACCGCGGTGAATTCGCGAAGATCGGTCAGCAGCAGGAAGTCGGAGCGGAGAGCCGCCGACTCCCGCGCGACCGAGATGATCTTGTTGGTGTTGTCGAAAGACTCGACCAGCCGGCTCTGCACCAGCTTCGGGGCGGCATCCGACCAGATAACGCCCGCGAAATAGTCGATCGACGTGTTCGACGGCTTGAGCGCGATGCGGCTGCTGTTGAGGCTCGCGGGCGACTCCGGGATATCGATCGCGAGTTGCCAGTCGACCTTGGGCAGATCTTCGGTGAACGTGCTCTTGGGGGACAGGTCATAGACCAGCGGCGGCTCTTCGGTGCCGAGCAGGATGCTCTTGCAGGCCGAGAGCGGCAGCGCGACAGCGCAGATCAGGAGTGCGGTTGCCGTGGCGTTCAGCGTCCACGCGGAGGTGCGGGCGGAGGTGCTCATTTTCGGGGCCTGTACCCTTCCTGGGATGTGCCGAGCAGATACCGGCTCGGGTCCTCTTCTAGGCGCTTGGTGATCCGGCTGAGCGAGTCGACCAGACCGCGAGCCTCGACGAAGAAGTTGGAGATCTCGTAGAGACCGGACGACGTGAAATCGGCAAGCGGGCGCTGGTTGGTTTCGACCAGGATCGCGATCTGCTGCGAGGCTTTGGAGAAACTTTCGGAGGCCTGCGAAATCTTGTCGATGGCCGGCTTGATGTTCTCGAACGCGACGTTGCCGTTCTTGACCAGTTCGTCGAGGTCCTTGGTGCCGGCCTCGAGGTTTTTGGTGATGCCCTCGAAATTCTTGAAACTCGTGCTCAACGACGCGACGTTTTCATCCGAGAGCAGCTTCTTGCCCTGACCGGCGAGGTCCTTCAGTTCGGCGAGCAGCTCAGGAACGCTTTTGAAGACTTCCTCGAGCGTGGACGGCTTGACCTCGACGACGCGCTTGCCGTCCGGGCCGGGTTCGATCGGCTCGCCCGCCACGGCGACCGGCGGCTTGCCGGTATCGTCGTCGGTTTCCGTGAGAAGCTGGATGATCGCGACGCCGGTGATGCCCTGAAGCTCGAGCACCGCGCGCGTGCTCTGGGTGACCGGCGTATTGGCGTCGACCTCCATGGCCACCTCGATCTGGACCGGCTTGGCCTTCGGGTCGGTGCGATGCGGGACGATACGGATGTCCTTGACCGAGCCCACCGGAATGCCGCGGAATCGCACCTGGCTTCCGGTATTCAGACCGTTCACCGAACCGTCGAAATAGGCGAAGTATTTTTTCGAGGTGACTTCGGGACCGCCCGCCGTCCAGACAACAAATCCGACCAGACCCGCAATCAGCGCCAGCACGAAGGTGCCGACCAGCAGATAACTTGCCCGCGTTTCCATGTTCAGTCCCCTGTCTCGCCATCCTGGCCCGGATGCGGCGTCTGGCCCGATTGCCTTCCGATGCCTTGACCCGTCCGGTGTGCCCCCTGATTAAGTCATTCGCGTGTCACAGTTTTTTCGGCGCGGCGCGCAAATATCCTCTTCAGTCTCCCTGCGTCTCACGGGCTCGACAACGTGGCGGCCCGTTCCTTTGCGTCAATCGCGGCCCGCCCTCTCGGGCCGTGGAAATACTCCTGAATCCATGGATGCGGATCCTCCATCAGATCCCGCATCGGCGCGACTTTAACACGCTTGTCCACCAGGCAGGCAATACGGTCACAGATCGCTGACAAACTATCCAGATCGTGTGTCACCATGACCACGGTCAGATCGAGGCTCTGTTGCAGGCTCTGGATCAGCTCGTCGAAGGCCGATGCCGAGACCGGATCGAGGCCCGCGGTCGGCTCGTCGAGGAACAGGATGTCGGGGTCGAGCGACAGCGAGCGGGCGAGGCCCGCACGCTTGCGCATGCCGCCGGAAAGCTCCGACGGATATTTGGCTCCCGCCTCGGGGAGCAGGCCGACCATCTCGATCTTCACGGCCGCGAGTTCGTCCATCAGGCGCTTGGTAAGATTGGTGTGCTCCTTCATCGGCACCTGGATGTTCTGGGCGACCGTGAGCGAGCTGAACAGCGCGCCGTCCTGAAACAACACGCCCCAGTTTTCCTGCAATTTGACCCATTCCGACTCCGACAACCCGTCGATGTCCTGGCTCAGCACTTCGATCGTGCCGGCAGCCTTCTTGTTGAGTCCGATGATGGTGCGCATCAGAACCGACTTACCGGCGCCCGAG
>JAJFFI010000117.1 GCA_021776755.1 Alphaproteobacteria bacterium
ATCTCCTCCAGCCGCTTGATCTGCAGGCTGGCCGCCGATTGCGAGCGGAAGATGCGTGCGGCCCCCTCGGTCATGCTGCCGGTCTCGGCGACCGCGAGGAAGGTGCGGAGGAGATCGCTGTTCAGACTATCCATTCAGTAATCATATATCTAAATCCTCAATTATTCGATTCACTTATGTCTTGAGGCGCAGCATGGTGAGGGTCTCCCATGGAAGAGGCCTGACCCATTTTCGATCAAGCTCAAGTACCGAAACGCGTACCCATCCTGCCCCTGGTCCTGCTCGCCACCGGGGTCGTGACCCTCGCCGCGGCACTCATTTGGCCGCGATTCATGCTCGACATGGCGGTCTTCGTGGCGGCGGGGCTCGCTGAGGTCGCACCGCTGGTAATTCCGGGCATCCTGCTGGCCGCCTGGATCATCGCCAGCGGGGCCGATGCCCACATTTCGCGCGCCTTCGAGGGCCGGCCGGTGCGCGCGGTCGTCGCGGCGGCCGCCATCGGCGCCCTCACGCCGGTCTGCGGGGTGACGGTGCTGCCGCTGATGGCGGGGCTGCTCGCGGCGGGCGTGCCGCTGGCGCCGGTGATGGCGTTCTGGCTGGCCTCGCCAATCACCGATCCGGCGATGCTGGCGACAACCGCGGCAACGCTGGGGCTGAGCTTTGCCATTGGCAAGACCGTGGCGGCGTTCGGACTCGGGCTTTGGGGTGGCAGCACGACTGCGCTGCTGGCGGGGCGCGGCTGGGCGCGATTTCCCCTGCGCGAGAACGCCCTCGTTGGCCGGCTCACCGCAAACGCGTGCGGCGCGGAAACACCCTTCGATCCGTTCGTTTGGCGAACGGCGGCGCGGCGGCAGAGCTTCGCGCGGCAGACCGGCGCCACCGCGCGGCTGATCCTGATCTGCCTGGTGCCGGCGTTCGCCGCGGAGTTCGCCCTAAACTCGGTGCTGACGCCCGAAGCCCTGACCGTCTATGTGGGCGGCGATGTCTGGTGGGCGATCCCGCTCGCGGTGTTCGTGGGCGCGCCCGCCTATATCGACGGCTACGCCGCCCTGCCGCTGACCCGGGGCCTGATCGAGCACGGCATGTCGCAGGGTGCGGCGATGGCGTTTCTGGTGTCCGGCGGCGTGGTCAGCATCTGGGGCGCCATGGCGATCTTCCCGGTGCTCAAGCTCCGGCCGTTCCTGCTCTACCTGGCGCTCGCGGTCACCGGATCGCTGGCAGCGGGTTATGTATTCGAGTGGGTGATGTGAGCAGGCCGAGCTACGGCACGGGCGGCCCCTGGATCTTTCGGCGCGCGAACGCTGCCCTCTCCCCCAAGCGGGGAGAGGGTTCCATTTTAACGCGGGGCGAGGATCATGATCATCTGGCGGCCTTCCATCTTGGGATGGAGTTCGACCTTGCCAAGCTCATCGAGTTCGTCGCGGACCTTGACCAGCACGTTCATGCCGAGGTCCTGGTGCGCCATTTCGCGGCCGCGGAAGCGCATGGTGACCTTCACCTTGTCGCCCTCCTCGAGAAACTTCACCGCGTTCCGCATCTTCACGTCGTAATCATGCGTGTCGATGTTCGGACGCATCTTGATTTCCTTGACGTCGATGATCTTCTGCTTTTTCCGCGCCTCGTTGGCTTTCTTCTGCTGCTCGTATTTCAGCTTGCCGTAATCGAGGATCTTGCAGACGGGCGGATCGGCGTGGGGGGAAATTTCGACGAGGTCGAGTCCGGCCTCATCGGCGGCGTCGATCGCTTCCTGGATGGAAACGACACCGACCTGACCTCCCTCGGCATCGATCAGCCGGACGTTGGGAACATTGATATCGTCATTGATCCGCGGGCCGGTTTTGGCCGGCGGCTGGTTGGATTGTGGTCTTGCTATTTAAGTCTCTCCTGTTGGTGCCTGTGGCCCGGCGCTCCCCAACGGGATGCGCAGAACCGGGAAAATGCCGTGTATCGTTGTCGCAGGCGGCATGAACCCAGGGTTTGAACCCTGACCTGCCCTGCCTGTAGCAGTGAGCACCCGCTCTGGAAGGTTATTCCATACCGGGCATCACGGCATCTGCGGTGAGTGTATCGAGCGCCTTGTCGAGCGCAAGCACTTCTTGATCCTGACTGCCAAGCCGGCGGATCGAGACCTGACCGGATTCCGCCTCTTTCCTGCCAACGACGAGGATCGCCGGGACGGCGGCATGGCTGTGCTCGCGGACCTTGTAGTTGATCTTCTCGTTGCGGAGATCGGCCTCGGCCCGGAGGCCGGCGGCGGTCAAGGCTGCGAGAACCTCGCGGGCGTATTCGTTGGCGTCGTCCGTGATCGTGGCGACGACAACCTGCAGCGGCGCCATCCAGAACGGGAAGCGACCGGCGTACTGCTCGATCAGGATCGCGATGAAGCGCTCGAAGCTGCCGAGGATGGCCCGGTGCAGCATGACCGGGCGGTGGCGTTCGCCGTCCTCGCCCACGTAGGACGCATCGAGGCGCTCGGGCAGCACGAAATCGACCTGCAAGGTGCCGCACTGCCAGTCGCGGCCAATGGCGTCGCGGAGCACGTATTCGAGCTTCGGCCCGTAGAACGCGCCCTCGCCCGGGTTCATCTCATAGGGCAGCCCGGTCGCGTCGATCGCCTCCTTGAGGGCGGCCTCGGCCCGGTCCCAGACATCGTCGGAGCCGGCGCGCACCTCGGGGCGGTCGGAGAACTTGATCAGCACGTCCTCGAAGCCGAGGTCCTTGTAGATCGAGATCAGCAGATCGCAGAAAATCTTCGACTCGGAATTTATCTGCGCCTCGGTGCAGAAGATATGCGCGTCGTCCTGGGTAAACGCCCGCACGCGCATCAGCCCGTGCAGGGCGCCCGACGGCTCATAGCGGTGGCAGGCGCCGAACTCGGCCATGCGCAGCGGCAGGTCGCGGTAGCTCTTGATGCCCTGGCGGAAGATCTGCACGTGGGCCGGGCAGTTCATGGGCTTGAGCGCCAGCATCTTGTTGCCGCCCTCTGACGGGGCATCGTGATCCGGATGATCCGAAGACTCATCGACCTCGGCGATGAACATGTGCTCGCGGAACTTCTCCCAGTGGCCGGAGGCCTCCCAGAGCACGCGGTCGATGAGCTGCGGCGTCTTGACCTCGACGTAACCGGCTTTTTCCAGGCGGTTCCGCATGTAGCGTTCGATCATCCGCCAGAGCGTCCAGCCCTTTTCATGCCAGAAGACGTTGCCGACCGCCTCTTCCTGCTGGTGGAAAAGATCGAGTTCGCGACCGAGCTTGCGGTGGTCGCGCTTCTCGGCCTCCTCGAGCATCGTGAGATAGGCCTGCAGCTCTTTCTTGTCGCGCCACGCCGTGCCGTAGATGCGCTGGAGCTGGGGGTTTGCGGAATCGCCACGCCAGTAAGCGCCGGCGAGTTTCATCAGCTTGAACGCCTTCGGCAGCTTGCCGGTCGAGGGCAGATGCGGGCCGCGGCAGAGGTCGACCCAGCCGCCCTGGCGGTACATCGAGATATCCTCGTCCTCGGGAAGCTCGACCACCCATTCGGCCTTGAAGCCCTCGCCTTGCTTCTTGAAGAACGCCTGCACGTCGTCGCGGGACCAGAGCTCGCGTTCGATCTTCTCGTCGCGATCGACGATCTCGGCCATCTTGGCCTCGATCCTCTCGAAGTCGTCGGTCGAAAACGGCTCATTCCGGTGGAAGTCGTAGTAGAATCCGTCCTCGGTTGCAGGGCCGAAAGTGATCTGGGTGCCGGGGAAGAGCTCCTGCACGGCTTCCGCCAGCACATGGGCGGCGTCGTGCCGGATCAGTTCGAGCGCGTCATCATCCTTCATGGTGACAATCGCGACCTCTGCATCCTGCGTGATCTCGCGGTTGAGATCGCGCAGTTCGCCATCGACCCTGACTGCAAGTGCTGCCTTGGCGAGCCCGGGGCCGATATCGGCCGCGACGTCCGCCCCGGTGACAGGGGCGGGAAGACTGCGCGTGCTGCCGTCGGGCAGGGTGATTGAAATGGAAGCCATGGGTGTGCCGAACGCCGGAATATCTGAGGTCGGGGGAGGGTGGTGAAGTGGAGCGGAATGTAGAGCCTATCGCACCGAATTCAACGGCTAAAGGCGGACATGCCCGACACGCCGGTCCGACAATGACGATGGAAAGTTCCGCAAGGTTTCCGGTTACACGGAATTAACCCGATCCGGCCTATTGTGAGCGATGCTCCAGAATCTGCGCGCTGACCTGAAACGGCGGAAGACAGCTGGCGCCCCGCGATGGGGTGGCCTGGCGCGCGCCGACATGGCGATCGGACCGGCGCGCTTTGCAGTGCGGGACATCCCGAACCAGATGTTGCGGGACATCTATCGGTACTGGCTCGGCAAGGCCGGACCCGAAGATCCTCCCGCGCGGGCGGACGTCGATCCGCTCGACCTCGCGAAATTCCTGCCGCAGGTTTTCCTCGTCGAGGTCGGCCCGGACGGACGGTTCCTTTATCGGGTTGTCGGCACGCGGATCGCCGAATGGAGCAACGGCGACGCGACCGGACGGTACCTCGAGGACGTGACAGTGCTCTACGACATCGAGGGCATCCGGCGGGATTTCCAGTCCGTCGTCGACGCCCGCGCACCGCGCTTCGACCTGCGGGATGCTCCGTGGTTCGACCGCGAGTTCATGCGCTATCACCGCCTGCTGCTCCCGCTGGCCGAACCCGGCGGGCGGGTGACATACCTGTTTGGCGGCGTTGATATCAACTACGCGCGGGAGTGACGGCGGGCAGTTCCGCCATCACGCGGTCGAGATCGAGATCTGCAAGATCCGCTTCGCGCAGGACCGTCACGTGTTCGCCTCTGGGAGCGCAAAGCGCCGGGTCGGATTCGGCCGAGAACAGCACCAGCGACGGGCAACCGGCGGCGGCGGCGATGTGCATCGGGCCGGTGTCGTTGCCGACGGCGGCGTGCGCATCGCGGGCGAGGCTCGCGATGTCGGCGAACGAGGTTTCGCCTGTGAGGTCGCGGACACCGGCTGCGGCCACGGCG
>JAJFFI010000118.1 GCA_021776755.1 Alphaproteobacteria bacterium
CCACAAGAAATGCCCGGTCGCGGGTGCCCCACCCAACGCAGATCTTCATGCCCACCGGATAGGTCCCCGCCATGCAGGCCCCGGTGAGCACCCGGAGCGCCACCTGTTCCCAGCCGCCGAGCGGTGTGACCAGCAGGCCGAGATTGGCCAGCGCCCCAATCATCGCCGAGACGAGAAACACCCCCCGGGGATCGAGCCGGTCCGCGATCCCGGAGATCGCGACCCCGAGTGCGCCGGCAACGAAGCCGATCTGCACCGCGCTTGAAAGCGCGGCCCCGCGCGCCTCGGAAAACCCGCCCTCGGCCATCATTTCAGGCAGGATCGCCGCGGACACGAACCACAGCGACATCACCGCAATCTCGGCGGCGATCATCGCAGCGATCGACCGGGTTCGGCCGGGAAGTTTCGCGGGCGGCACGCCGGCGATCCGGCCAAAGGCGGTCATGTGCGGCTCGTTTGAACGCTGGAAGACGCCCGTGTACGCGTGGTGCGGCGCAACAAATCCGGGCAATGGTCCTTGCACCGCACCGTTCTGTGTATATGTCTATAGCAGGCAACTGCCATCCTGGCAGGGGAATATCGCGGGGGAGAAAACCGTGAGTGAAGACAAGACAGACAAGACAGCGGCCGGGGCCGGAGGCGCAAAGCCTTCAACGGACAAGCCCGCCGCCAAGAAATCCACGACCGCCAAGGCGAAAGCGGCCACCACGGCCGAGACCGCCAAGACCAGGGCCGTGAACACGGCTGAAGCCGCCAAGGCGCGCGCAACAGCGGCCGCGGACGCCGTGAGCGAGAAAGCCTCGAAGGCCGGAGAAGACGCGGGCAACGTTGCGCGCGACACCGGTGCGGCCATCGGCGCCGGCGCCAAGGATGCGGGAGAGGCGATCTCCAACACCGCGAAGGAGGCCGCCGACCGGGCACGCAAATTCGCCCAGGAGAATGAGTCCGCCACGAAACCCGGCAAGCCCGGATCGCCCGAGCAGACGCGCATCGCGCATGCCGCCTATCTCTTGCAGTTGCTTGGGCCCCTCACCGTTGTGAGCGCGCTTGCCGCCGTGATGATCGGCTACCTCCGGAAGGACCACGCGCAGGTGCGCGACACACTGCTGAAGAGCCACTTCCAGTGGATCATCATGTCCTTCTGGTACGGGCTCGTCGGTCTGGTGGTTTCGTTCCTGACGATGTTCATCGGCATCGGTTTCCTGCTGCTCATCGCGCTCTCGATCTGGTTCGTCTACCGGATCGTCAAGGGCTGGCTGGCGCTCAACGACAACGAGGAAATCGCCAACCCGAACGCACTCTGGTAGGCGCGTTGGAGCTCGTGCTGACGGCGACACGATGACGGGCCGGCTGGACGGCAAGATCGCGCTCATCACCGGCGCCGGCGCCGGGATCGGCAAGGCCGCGGCGCTCGCCTTCGCGGCCGAGGGCGCGACGGTCCACGCCACCAGCCGCAGTGTCGGGCCGCTCGAGTCGTTTACGAGTACCGAAGGCATCATCACGCGCACCCTCGACGTCACCAAAGCGGACGATATCGCTGCGGCCGCGGCGGAGATCGAGGGGGTCGACGTGCTGGTCAACTGCGCGGGATGGGTGCCGGGCGGCACGATCCTCGAAAGCACCGAGGAAGACTACGCCCGCGCGATCGACGCCAATATCACCAGCGCCTTCCGCATGACCCGCGCCTTCCTGCCCGGCATGCTGGAGCGCGGCCGCGGGTCGATCATCAACGTCGCCTCGGTCCTGGGCACGATCACCGCCGCCCCCGGGCGTTGCGTCTACGGCATGACCAAGGGCGCGATGATTGCGATGACCAAGTCGGTCGCGCTTGACTACGCGACCAGCGGCGTGCGCTGCAACGCGCTCTGCCCGGGCACGGTCGGGACCGAGTCGCTGCTCGAACGCATCGCCGAACAGCCTGACCCGGACGCCGCCCGCAAGCTGTTCGAGGCGCGCCAGGCGCAGGCCCGGCTCGGCACACCCGAGGAGCTCGCCGCCGCCTGCGTCTATCTCGCCGAAGACGCCTCGGCCTTCATGACCGGCCAGACGCTGATCGTCGACGGCGGCTGGACGATCTGACCTCGCCGGTTCCGAGGCCTCGCCCTACTCCCAATCGGTAATTACCGCGCGGGCCGGTTCGCCCTTATACTTCCCGTCGTTCCGGATTTTCCAGGGGTGGCCGCATGGCAGGATTCGTGGAAACGACGTTGTTCGTGATCGCCGCGCTCTTCGTGACGGTGGTCGGGGCCGTGATCCTCGCGGTCGCGGTCCTCTATGTCCTCGACGTCACCCAGAAGACCCATGCAATCCGGCGGAACTATCCGGTCATCGGCCGGCTCCGGTATCTGTTCGAGCATCTCGGGACGTTCTTCCGCCAGTATTTCTTTGCGATGGACCGGGAGGAAATGCCGTTCAACCGCGAACAGCGCAACTGGGTCTACCGCGCCTGCAAGAATGTCGACAACACGGTGCCGTTCGGCTCGACCCGGAGCCTTTCGCCGACGGGGAGCGAGCTTTTCGTCAATGCCGCCTTTCCACCACTCGACGAGGAAACCATCCCGCCGCCGCCACTGATCGTCGGCCCCGGCTGCCCGCATCCCTATGAGGCGCCGTCGTTCTTCAACATCTCGGCAATGAGCTACG
>JAJFFI010000119.1 GCA_021776755.1 Alphaproteobacteria bacterium
GCCAGGGCGTGACCGAACTGTTGCCCGGCTCCTTGACCAGCACATGTTCGTGGAAAAGCCGCACGGTCTCCGAGCCCATCAGCGCCGCCGCGATTCGGGCAGCTGTCGAGTTGAAAAGGAAGTCGCGGTATTCAGGGATGCGGTCCCAGTTGCAATAGTCGCCGAAGAAACGCCCACCGCCGTCCTCGGGCTCGTAGACCCGGACATGGTCGGAGGGGGCCGCGATATTGCGCTCAAGGCCGCGCCGGAGCGGACCCGTCCAGTCGTTGAACACGCCTTTCAGCAGCACCGCGCCGTCACACTGGAAATCCGAGAGCTGCGCGGCGGTGATCGTCATTCCGCCGCCGCCATCTTCTCTTCCTGCAGGATGAAGAAGGTGTCCTCGGTGTAATTCTCCGGCATCTCCAGCGTCTCGCCGCAGAGCCGGACCGTGCGGGTGTCCTGGCCGCGCACGATCTTCGGCCCGACATCCGTCGGGATCTTCATGGGGCCCCGCGCAATCGAGTCGGCGGCCGCGTAGTCGCAGATCAGCATCCGGCGGTCGCCAGTGCTTTGGTTCACGCGGGACGCGTGCAGCATCCATGTGTCCATCAGCAGCACATCGCCGGCCGTGCCCGTCACCGGGATGGCGCGGGCCCAGAAGTCGTCCTGCTTGTCGGGGGCCGCGGTGCCGGTGAACTTGCCGTCCTGCCAGTGGCTGTAGCGCTCCCGGTGCGAGCCCGGCACGACGCAGAGACAGCCGTTTTCTTCGGTCATGTCCGAGAGGAAAAAGAGCGTCACCACAACATCCGGATTGGTGTGCGGCTCGAAGGGGTGATCCTGGTGGAAGTAGACCTTGAAGCCCGAGCCCGGCGCCTTGACGTTGATGCGCGAGTATTCGCAGCGAATATCCGGGCCGTAGAGATCCACCGCCATATCGGGAAACGGGCCGTCCCAGAGAAACTCCCGGTAGACATCGGAAATGTCGACCGGGTTGCCGATCCGCCTGAGACGCGGAGCCTCGGCCGTGTGATCCGGCTCGACGTCGAAGCGCGCCTTGCCATCTGGCAACCGACCATAGTTGCCGGTCTGGCCGCGGCTTTCCTCGATCCAGGCGTCGAGTTGCTTGTTGAGGGCTGCGAGGGCGGATGCATCCGCCGCGCCGGGCACAAGCACCCAGCCTTCCTCGCAATACTGCTGAACTTGATCTGCTGCAAGCATCGCAGCCCCTTTCAAAAAGCCACGCCGCGTTTCACCCATTCCTAATCCGGTATAACGGCGGTCGCGTCAATCTCGACGACCCACTCGGGGCGGGCGAGCGCGGGAACGACAATGCCGGTCGAACACGGATGGATACCCTTCAGCCACTTGCCCATCGCCTGGTAGACCGCCTCGCGATAACGGATATCGGTCACGTAGACGACGATCTTGCAGATGTGCGCCATCTCCGAGCCTGCCTCTTCGAGCAGCATCTTGATGTTGGCCATCGCCTTGTCGGTCTGCGCGCCCGGATCACCCATATGCAGGGACTCGCGGGTGTCGAGGTCCTGGGCCACCTGCCCGCGCAGGAACACCATCGTCCCGCGCGCGACGACGCCCTGGCTGAGGTCGTTGTCGAGCTTCTGCTCGGGGTAGGTTTCCTTGGTGTTGAACTTGCGAAGCCGCGTATGCGCCATGCCCGTCTGCTCCTTCAGGCTGCGTTATTCCGGTTGCGTTGCTGGACGTCAAAGAACGATGACTCTTTGTACTGCTCAGGCAGCTCGACCATGCCCTCCATGATGCGAACGTTCCGGCTGGCCTTGCCGGCGACGATCATGCCCTCGTTGCTGCTCGGCACCGGGCTCGGCGCGAGCGGCACCGCATCGGCCGCGCTGTAGACAGAGATAAAGAGACCGCGCGGCTTGTCCGAAAGGTTCGCGGCCGATCCGTGCAGCAAGAGCGTGTGCATGAAGCAAACGCTGCCGGCCTTGCCGGTAACCGGGCGCACTTCGGGCCGCACCTTCGCGACTTCCTCGTCGGAGATCGTGCCGGTGAACCTGTCGTCCTGATAAAGACTGATCTGCCCGCGCGTGTGGGAGCCTGGCACGACTTCAAGGCAGCCGTTCTCTTCCGTCATGTCGTCGAGCATCAGGAGCGCGGTGACCACATCGGCGTTCGAGTGCGGCGTGTAGGGGAAATCCTGGTGGAATCCCACCTCGGTCGCCGTCCCCGGGAGTTTCAGGTTGATCTTCGTGTGGTGGTGCTTGACGTCCGGGCCAATCAGATCGGCGATCATCTCGGTCATCGCGCTCGAAGCCATGACCTGCATGTAGGCGTCCGAAACCTCGGCCGGATTGTTCACCCGGCGGAGCGTCGCGGGCTTCCCGTCTTTCGCCGGGGCAAGATCGAAACGAGGGCGGCCATCAACGGTCTCGCCGAAATTCTCGCCACGCGTCGAGGCCTCCCCGGCCCAGTCCGCGATCTGACGCTGCATCGCCGCAAGCTCGTCACGCGTAACGACATCCTCGACGACGAGGCATCCGTCACGTTCATAGACCGCGATCTGCTCGGGGGACAACGCCATGCCGGATCACCCCCAGCCCGCGTTGGCCATCATCGCGTCCCGCGGCACATGCAGCGGCAGCGCACGGCCGTATTCGCGGTTGGCGTGCACCAGAGCTTTCGCCTCGGCGCTGGCGGTGGCGGCCAGTTCCACATCGACGACCTGGCCGATGAAAATATCGTGGGTGCCGGAGCGCGAGTGCGACAACACCGTGCAGTCGAACGCCGCGCAAGCGTCTTTGAGCGCCGGCGAACCGTTGGCAAGTTTCTGCCATCTGGCGCAGGCGAACTTGTCGCCGCCCGGGGCTTTCAGCCGCCCCGCAAATGTGTCCGAGACATGGGACTGGTCGTCGCGCAGCAGATTGACGCAGAAGGTGCCGTTCTCCTGGATCGCCTTGGACGCGGGGCTCAGGTGATGGATGCAGACCAGCAGCGACGGCGGCTCGGCCGAGACCGAACACATGGCGCTGACGGTCACGCCGGCCCTGCCCGCGTCGCCATCGGTGGTGATGACGGAGACCGTGTTGGCGGCCCGGCTCATGGCTTCGAGGAAGGTGTCCTTGAACATCGTCTGCCTCCTAGTTCTTCATCACGTCGTCGGACAACCCGGCGGCGTCCTTGGCAAATTCGAGCGGGTTGTTCCAGTCGAAGTTCATCCAGACCGCATTCAGATGCGCGAACGGCGGTGACTGGGCGAACAGCTGGAACGTCAGCCTGTGGCCGGCGTATTCGGAATTCAACAGGTCCCGGCCGAACGCCAGCAGCCGGCGGCGGTCCTCGGCCGTCCAGTTGTCGCCGACGTTGTAGAACTTCTCGAGCCACGGTCCGGTCTCGGGGTGTTCGAAGGCAGCGCTGTCGGGGGTGATGCAGATCTGGCCGCCGCAGA
>JAJFFI010000120.1 GCA_021776755.1 Alphaproteobacteria bacterium
TTCAAGATCCTGTTCCTCGCCGGCGAACGGTCCGACCCGGACACGCTGGAGTGGGCGGAAAAGCAGCTCGGCGTGCCGGTGATCGATCACTGGTGGCAGACCGAGACCGGCTGGTCGATCTGCGCCAACTGCATGGGCATCGAGGTCCTGCCGGTGAAGCACGGCTCGCCGACGCGCCCCGCGCCGGGCTGGGACATGCGTGTGCTGGGCCCCGAGAGCGGCAAGGAGAAAGCGCCCGGCGAAATCGGCGCGCTGGTCGCCAAGCTGCCGCTGCCGCCGGGCACGTTCCCGACGCTCTGGAACGCCGACGACCGCTTCAGGAAGGCATACCTCGAGGAATTCCCGGGCTACTACTCCACGTCCGACGCGGGCTATATCGATCAGGACGGCTCTGTCTACGTGATGGCCCGGACCGACGACATCATCAACGTCGCCGGCCACCGGCTGTCGACCGGCGGCATGGAGGAAGTGCTGGCCTCCCACCCCGACGTCGCCGAATGCGCGGTTATCGGCGTCGCCGACCAGATGAAGGGCCAGCTGCCGCTAGGCTTCCTGGTTTTGAGCGATGGCACCAGAAAGGGCGAGGACGAGATCGTCAAGGAGTGCGTGGCGCTCGTGCGGGAAAAGATCGGCCCGGTCGCCGCCTTCAAGATGGCGACCGTCGTCAAGCGGCTGCCGAAGACGCGCTCGGGCAAGATCCTCCGCGGCACGATGCAGTCGATCGCCGACGATACCGACTGGAAGATGCCCGCCACGATTGACGACCCGGCGATCCTCGACGAGATCACCGAGGCGCTGAAGCCGATGGGCTACGCCGGGAAGGCGTAGCACGGCGAATGCCGAAAACCACGCTGTCATTCCCGCGCAGGCGGGAATGACACGGGTGTTTGGGCTAGACGTCAAACCTCTCTGTGACTCTGTGCCTCTGTGGTTTACCTTTCTCCCCGGGCGTCGTCCCGAACGCGGGACTGACCGGATACGCACCGTCACGGGGAAGAAATCATGCAACTGCTTCACAAGGTCGCGCTCGTCACCGGCGGCGCCGACGGGATCGGCAAGGCGATCGCCAAACGTTTCAAGGCCGAGGGCGCCAAGGTGGTCATCGCCGACACGGACGACACGAAGGGCCAGGCGCTGGCAAAAGAGATCGGCGGCGATGCGCTCTTCGTCCATTGCGATGTCGGCGACAAGGCGTCGGTCGACGCGGCGGTGAAGGCGGCGGTCGATGAATTCGGCAGCCTCGATATCTGCGTCTCGAACGCCGGCATCATCCACAGCGCCGACTTCCTCGACATCGAGGAAGACGACTTCGACCGGGTGATCCGGGTGAACCTCAAGGGCGTGTTCCTCACCGGCCAGGCCGCCGCCCGCCAGATGGCGAAACAGGGCAAGGGCGGGGCGATCGTCAACATGTCGTCGGTCAACGGCGTCTTCGCGATCCCGAACCAGGTGCCCTACTGCACCTCGAAGGGCGGCGTCGGGCAGCTCACCAAGGTGATGGCGCTGTCGCTCACGGGCCACGACATTCGGGTCAACGCGGTGGGCCCGGGCAGCATCGCGACCGACATGCTGAAGAACGCGATCCTCACCGACGACGCGGCCCGCAAGAAGGTCATGTCCCGCACGCCGATGGGCCGCCTCGGCGAGCCCGAGGAAATCGCCGCCGTCGTGACCTTCCTCGCCTCCGACCAATCCAGTTATATCACCGGCGAAACGATCTACGCCGACGGCGGCCGCCTGCCGCTCAACTACACGGTCGAGGTGAAGGAGTAGAGGGGGTGGGGCACTATTATTTTACTCCCACCAGGGTGAAATTCCCTTGTTTGGCCGGCACATCCGCTTTTCACCTGGCAGCGCGTTCCAGGACCGCTCAGTCAGCGCAACGCGGTACATGAAGCAACACTCGTCGCCCGTCATCGGTCCCTCCGGCCACCAAGCCGGCCGACGATCCGGCTGCGTGCGCTTATAGATTGCGACCGCTGTATCCGCCGAGTATTTGTTCAAGATCTCTGGCGGAAATTCCTTCCACCGCCAATAGTTCGACATTCGCGCGGTCCTGTCCGAACTGACATAGCGTGGGATCGGCCACCTGGAAATGGAGGTCTTGAACTCATGGCTGAGCTCACCCTGCATCCACTCGCATTCGTCAACAATGCAGCAGTAGGGTCGAATTTCCGTGATGGGCAGCAGCACGACGCCACAGGCAATCATGACGAGAGCTACGGCTCCGCCCAAAAATATTCGCCATACTGTCTTTTTGCGGTTCGTCTCTTGCGTCACTTAAATCTCCGTCAAGGAAGGTCGCGCCAACGCACATTTCTAAGGATCCATCGGTTCCCAGAGCGCACAATTTCCCCCGTCATGCGCTGCCGCCATCGGGACTCTAGCTTGAAGTCCCGGGCGCGCCCAAAGTCCCTTAGAGGCAAAACAATCGCTTGCGATGTCGGAAGCTTTCGGGTGGGAACTTTCATGAGTTTGTTTGCATCCCAGTCGAAATCATCATGCCAACGATGTACGACGATCCCGTCAAATTGAATGGCCGCCCCTTTTCGCCGGAACTCGAACGCACCGTCCGACGTAATCTGCGTTTGATTGATGGTCATTCCCTTGTCGGACAGAGTTGGCGTCACTGTGAATGCGGCCGCCCATTTTGCAGACTTGCGAAAAGCCTGTTCTTTTCGGAGGTTTCCGAGTTCCGGGTGCAGGACTTCTTCCGGCGAGTCATCGCTTGGCTCCAATGAGCCGGTCAGCCAATTCTCGAAGTGCCCGCGAACCGTCTCTTCGCCACCGCGAATGGACTCGCTCTTTCTGAGCCAATCCGGATCGACAACGACTTTTGAATCGTCGCCCGACAGCCACTTCTGGATCATGTCGGCAAGAAAAGGCTGATCCTTTTTCCTGAAATGCGGCACCCATCCCGCGACTTCCTTTTCCAGGGCAACCAGTTCCGCAGTGGCCTTCGCTGGCGATTTTCCGGCTGCGGCTGACAGGATCATATCCAAAGCATTCTGTTTCGGGTTGGCCGTGGCCTTCCGGATGCCAATCTCAATTTGAGATTTAAGCGCATTTGCCTTGGCGTCGTTCTTGGGCATCATGGCATCAAGGTCCTGCAGCAAGCGCGTGGCGACCGCGTTTCTGTCGATAATGTTCGGCCTCGATGAAATCTCCGTGGCTGCCCGTTCCACGAACCTGTTCAGGTCCAAGCTGACAAGGCTCCTTCGTTGGACGATGTCGTCTGCCTTTGCCTTGATCTCGCCGAACAAAATTTCGCGACCATTGTAAGGCGCGGTCGACTTTGGAAGCTGAGGCACGAACAATCGGTTTTGCGGGGTATATCCGCCCGAAAACCGGTTCGAAGCGAGTTCTTCCGGTGCGTTTATTGAGGCAACTTGTGCAGATTTCGCATCTGGCGGCTTGGAAACGTTGATTTCTTGCGGCGATGCCGTTTCATCGATGGGTACGGCGCCAGACAGCGCCGGCGCAAAGATGCGCTCGAAGAGGCCGGCGG
>JAJFFI010000013.1 GCA_021776755.1 Alphaproteobacteria bacterium
CGCAGGCCTTGGTCCCGTCGGCAAGCAGCCGCGCCTTGAACTCCGGATCGACCCAGGCCCGGGCCACGACCTTGGCGCCGAGATGCGGGCCGCGCTCGTCAATCTTCTCGATCGCGCGGCGGATGTCGTCGTTCGAGACGACGCCCTTCTCGACCAACAGTTCGCGCACGGCGATCTCGAGGAACGCGTAGTCCGAGGGCGGGTGCGTATCTTCCAGATCGGGCTGAAAGTCGCGCTCGGAATGGTCGTGATCGTCGTGTGGGTCGTGCATTTCTCGTCTTCCTTTGGCGCGATAGCGCCGAATTGTTCATTTTCAGGCGGGCTGCCGCCCGCTGTCCCCTCACCCTGCCCTCTCCCTCAAGGGGAGAGGGTTCTAGGATTTCGGTTCGAGCCAGTGTTCGTAGAGTTCGATTTCAACGCAGTCTTTCCCGGGGCCGTCATAGCTGTCCCAGAGGTCGGTCTGGGTGAAGCGGACGCGGTAGAGCGGTTGGGCGGGTTTGCCGTCGCCGCCGAAGCCGAGGGACTCCGGGTTGCCGAAGGCGCCGCAGATCCGCTCGACGACACCGGTCTTGCCGCGGCAATACCAGGGCGTGCGGATATGTCCGGTGCGCTCGAAATCGGCCAGCACCTGGACTTCCTCGCCCGGGGAAAAGCGCGCGTCCGTCATTGCCTTACTCCGCCTCCGTCTTCCGCGCCTTCACCTCGGCGACGCGCGCGTCGATCTCGGCCTGGGTGAGAACGCCCTTGTCGACCATGATGGCGGCGATCGAATGCATCCAGCGCTCGTAATAGGTCATCGCGTCGTACGCATCGGCGGGCAGCGACTCGATGCCGCGGCGGAGCTCGTCGACCCGCATCACCGGGTCCGGGCGCACCGAAAGCGCGACCAGCAGCCCGTCGATCCGCTTTTCCCAGAGATCGTTCTCGTGCTCGGTGCGGTCGACGGGACCCGCATCGAGCCCGCCCATGTCGTGATACTGGCGCATTCTCAGTCTCTCCGTGGTTCGTCGCAAAATGTTAACACGCCGGAGGCAAAACCGCAGAATTCCAAGACTCCGAATTCGACTCTGCGAAAAATGTTAGCTTTTGTTAGCATTTTGGGAGCGATCTCCGGGCGGTGAAAATCATGCTCACCAGCCTGACGCGATACATCCGGAATGCAAGAACAATACAAACTTCGGCCACCGCGGGTTCGCTCAACCTCGGTCAATTCCATTCCACCTTCTGCGTGGTATAGACAGGTCTGCAGGCACCGGTACGGTGGTGCCATCCAGTCTGTGCCAGTCTGTTAAGGAGCCAAACATGCGCCGCTATCTTGCAATTCTCTGCCTGTCCCTGCCCCTGTTCGCCACGACCGCCGGTGCCGCCCTCGGCGCCGAGGGCGCGTGGATCAAGGACGACAAGGGCTGCGAGCACTGGAACGAGGCCCCGAAGGCGGGCGAAACCGTCACCTGGACCGGCGACTGCAAGGACGGCAAGGCCGAAGGCCCGGGCGAGCGAAAATGGTCCCTCGACGGCAAGCTGCTGCAGCACGACAAGAAGGTGCCGCTCGATGAAGGCAAGGTCGGCGACGGGCTCTGGGAGTACCTGATCTACGGTGCGGACGGCAAAGTCGAAGAGAGCTACAGCGGCGGCGTGCTCGACGGCAAGGAAGACGGTCAGGGCGTCCTGTTCGTGGCCAAGGACGGCACCTACACCGGGCAGTTCGAGGGCGGCGAGTTCAGCGGCCTCGGCCGCTATGTCTGGTCCGACGGCAGCACCTATCGCGGCCAGTGGCAGGAAGGCAAGCTGCACGGCAACGGGATCCTCGTCGAGGCCGACGGCAGCGTCTATGCGGGCGAGTTCGAGGAGGGCGACAAGCATGGCGAAGGGCAGTACGTGATTGCCAAGAACGGCGCCTATGTCGGCACCTTCGTGAAGGGCGCGGGCACCGGCGACGGCAAGCGGTTCTACGTCAACGGCGACATCTATGTCGGCGAGCACAAGATCGGCAAACGCGACGGCACCGGCGTCTACTACTACGCTTCGGGCAATACCTATGAAGGCGCCTTCGTCGCCGACAAGAAAGAGGGAGCGGCCAAGCACACCTGGGCCGACGGCGTCGTCTTCGAGGGCGAGTACAAGGACGACCGCAAATGGAACGGCACCGAGACCCACCCCGACGGCCGGGAATTCAAGATCAAGGACGGCATCTACGTCCACAGCGGCAAACCCGCGGGCTGAACGGACGGCAGATTTGCGGCTTGGGCGGGAATGCCGCGTCCTTCGACAGGCTCAGCCCTTCGACAGGCTCAGGATGACGCGGTTGAAGCGGCGGCCGGTTCGCGGAAGCGGTCTTCCGGGATGACGGCGACGGGGGCGAGTTCGACGAGAAAATCCTGATGCCCGAGCCCCGCGACCATGACGGACGTGCTGGCGGGAGCGGTGTCTTGCGCGAAAAACTCCAGCCGGACTTTCTGGATTTCGGGCAGCTGGTCCCGCGCCGTGTAGTAGGTGGTGACGGCGACGATATCTTCGAGCGTGCCGCCGGCGGCGGCGAGCACAGCCTCGATGTTGCGGAGACACTGACGGGTCTGCGCCCCGACATCGCCCTTGCCGACGACCTCCTCGTTTTCATCCCACGCGACCTGACCCGTGAAATGCAGCACGCGGCCTGCCGGCTGCACGACCCCCATCGAAAACCCGCGCCCCCTTGGCAGCCAGACGCCGGGCGGGTTGAAGGGAATTTTCATAGGCTGGGTCCGATGCGTTTTCGGGGACGGGAAATCTACCACAGAGGCAGTGAGACACAGCGCATGGTGCATGAAGGCCTCGTGTTCTCACTGCCTCTGTCTCGAAAAGGTACCTGGTACCTTTTGACCCCTTTTGACCTCTCACCCTGACCCGCTCCCGCAAGGGGAGAGGGGACGCATGACCTCATGCGCTATTTCTTCGCACCCACCAGCGGGACGAAGGCGACCGGGAGGATTTCGCGGGTGGTGAGG
>JAJFFI010000121.1 GCA_021776755.1 Alphaproteobacteria bacterium
CCGTATCGGTATCGACTCGAATAATCGTCGAGTCGAGACTCTCGAATTTCAGCCGACCGCCCGAAAGGCTGTAGGGATACTCAAGCGGCAGCGTCACCTGGAAAACGGAGATTTTCGTGACCTTCATCGCGCCACCCCGTCTACCGTCTCTCCCCCGGCTTCCGGCGCCGGGACAGGCTCGCCGATCCGTCCGACGTCGATCCGCGCGCGGGTTCCGCGGGCCTCCGCCATAAGCGCCGCGCGCGGCACGGTCCGGGCAATCTCCTCGATCCTCAACCCGGGCGTGGTGGGGGTCGGCAGGCCTTTCGCACGCATCCCCGCGTACCGCGCCCAGACCGCCTTGTTGAGTTTCACCTCGTGCGGCTGGTAGTCGTGCAACTCCGCCATCGTAGATGGCCGCAGGACCGTCAGCACGCCCGCCTCGACAGCCGCTTCGAAAAGCTCCTGCCCGGCCTTCGTGCGCCGCAGGATACCGTTAAATCCGGCGTCTTCGCCGAGCGGCGCGCCGCCGGGCCAGACATCGTAGGCGGCAAGGTCGGCGCTTTCCCCGATGGCGTCGGGGCAGAGTTTGCAGCGGGACTGAAGACGCCACGCGGTCGTGTCTTCCCACATATCCAGGTAGCCCAGCTCTTCGGCGCGCCCGTCCCGCGTCTCGATACGAATCGGTCCCGGATTGCCATGACCGCGATAGCGGAACAGCGAGAGGTCGGATTCCCGGACGTCCACGAGATCGAGAAGATCGGCGGACTTGCGCAGTTCCGGCGAGCCGCCGCAGATCATCACGAGCATGTACGGCACAAGATCGTTCACGCGCGGGTCGGTGCGGGCGAGGTTTCGCAAGGCGCCGACATCGCAGGGCTTGCCGATGAACGCAAACCGGCGGCCTTCGCCGAGCAGGCGGTGAACTTCGGTGAGTGGTGCTGCCGGGCCATAGCGGGAGCCCGCTTCCGCCTGCACATCGTCCGCGGTCGTGCTGATCCGCGCCGCCGTCCGCATCGGCCGGTCAGGGCGTGCGGCGACGTGCAGCACGGTTTCGACGCGCCCACTCTCGAGCACGAACTGTCCGAGCGCGGTCAGCACACCGCCGGTGGCGCCGCGATGCCGAACCTCGGGATCGGTTGCATGGGCGATGACCATGCCGGCTGACGGTCCCATGACCAGATCGTGCTCGGCCTCCGCCGGCACCTGGTCCGGATCGGCCCCCGGCACCACGACGCCGGGACAGACTCCATTGATCGCGCGCAACATGTCGTCGTCAAGCGGCGCTTTGACGAACGGGCGCTCGACACCACGCTCCGTCATCCCGAGTTCCACCCGGTCCTTGCCGGCAAGGCTCTCGCAGAGCCCGCAGCCGATGCAGAGCCCGGCGGTGACGATCTCGTCGAGCGCAAGCGGCCGCCCGCTCATCCAGGCTTGCCCGCGACATCGATCACGATGTTCCCGATATGCGACTTGGCGAGAAACGCCTCCTGCGCCGCGGCCAGCTCATGCAATGGCCATATGCCCGCCACCAGTGGCCGGATGTCGCCCTGCTCGATGTAGGAAACGAGGTTGGCGAACAGGCCGGGCGCCACCACAGTCGCGCCGGTGAAGGTCAGGTCGTTCAGATAGAAAGTGCGGAGATCGAACTCGACAATCGGGCCGGCTATCGCGCCGGCGCAGGTGTAACGTCCGCCACGCGCGAGCGCTTCGATCATCTGCCCCCAAAGCGGCCCGCCCACGACATCGGCGACGACGTCGACGTCTTCCCGCCCGGTCGCCGCCTTCAGGGACGCCCGCAGGTCCTTGGGCGACCGCGGCAACACCGCTTCGGGGCCGAGGGCTTTCACCTGCTCCGCCTTGTCATCGCCGCACATGGCAATTGCCACGGCGCCACGACGCCGGGCGAGCTGGATCAGTGCCGAGCCCACGCCGCCCGAGGCGCCAGGGATCAGAACAACGTCGCCTGTGCCGACCTCGGCCCGGACCAGCATGTTTTCAGCCGTGATGTAGGACGTCGCGAATGTCGCAAGCTCGATGTCGGTGAGCGGGCTCTCGACCGGATACACGTTCGTGGCGGGGGCGACCGTGTATTCGGCATAACCGCCGTCCGTCTCGGAGCCGAAATAGCGTGCGCGGGACATGTCGCGGGGAGCATCGGGATCGCGGAGCCAGGTATCGATCAGCACGCGCCGGCCCATCAACGCCGTGTCCGCACCCTCGCCAAGGCCCACGACCTCGCCCGCAACGTCCGCGCCCTGGATTCGCGGAAACGTCAGGCTGGAACCGCCCCAGCTCCCGGACTCGCTCGATAATTCAGAGAAACCCTCTCGCCCGCCCTCCGCTGTCGTGCCTTGCCGCACTTCCTTGGCGTACCAACCAGTGCGGGTGTTGATGTCGGTGTTGTTCATGCCGCAGGCGCCCACCCGGATCAGCACTTCGCCGGGCGCGGGCGCGGGCACCTTCACGGCCTCGCGATACGCCAGTTTGTCGAGCCCGCCGTGCCCGGTCAGCATCGTCGCGCGCATGGTCTTTGGAATATCGGTCATGCCGCCGACACCGCTTCCGCCACAAGCCGCGAAAAATGCCGCGGCGCCTCGTCCCAATGCGGCGAAAACGCACCCCCACCGTAACCCTCGGCCTTGCGCCCTCGCTGCAGCGCCTCGACCACGCCGATGTCTTCGTCGTTGAGGTCGCGCCAGGTGCGGATCACGTCTTCGCGCCCGGACCTGTGTTCGTCGGACGTGGCAGCTTCTCCCACCAGATAGACATGAAATTCCTCCCGCGTGCGGTCCGGCCCGAGCGGCACAAGATGCATCAGCGTGAACTGATCGGGGTAGACCTCGAAGCTGAGCGACGGAAAGAGGTGCATCCAGAACCCGCGCCGGCGGCCGGCCGCGCCGAGACCCGGATAGTGCGGCAAGCCGTCGCCGCGCCCGGCTTCGGCGGCCGGAAATTCGTACTCGTTGTAAAACGCCTGCCCCTCCGCCACCGATGGCGAGCGCACCTCCATCGGTGCGAAATTGATCAGCCGCGGGTGCACCGCAAAGACATGATAGGGCTCGATGAAATTCTCGACGGCGAACTTCCAGTTGGCCGCCAGATCGCACGAAAACGTGCCCGCGTGCCGGAGCGCACCGACATCATGCGCCGTCATTCGCGCGGCCGCGGGGGCGAGGAATTCGTCGAGCGCCGGCGCGTCCGCCGACAGGTTCACGAAGATGAGGTCGAACCAGGTACCGGACCGGACCTCCGACAGGCACACCGCCCCTTCCCCCGGCGCCGGCGTATCGTGCCGGTCGGGCCCGAAGAAGTGCGGGCGCATCTTGAGGCTGCCATCAAGGCCATAGCTCCAGTTGTGATAGGGGCAG
>JAJFFI010000122.1 GCA_021776755.1 Alphaproteobacteria bacterium
CACCCGCTCGATCCGCCCCTATGACGGGCTCGGCGACATCTGGACGATGGTCGTCCGCTCCGCCTACGCCCAGCTCGAACACAATCCGCTGATGCTGGCGGCGACGGTCCTCGGCATGATCCTGATCTACCTCGTGCCGCCGGCCGCGACCGTAATCGGACTGGCGATCGGCGCGTGGCTGCCTGCCCTGATAGCGGCCCTGACCTGGCTTGCGATGGCCGCCGCGGGCGCACCGACCCTGCGTCTCTACCATATGTCGCCGGTCCGGGGCCTGCTGTTGCCGGTCGCGGGGCTGCTCTATACCGCGATGACGGTGCACTCGGCCTGCCGCTACTGGGCCGGCCGCGAAGGCTTCTGGAAAGGCCGCACTTACCCCTGACGGGCCCGCGCGCAGAACGATGGTGCCGCATCGCCGCTGGAACTCGCCGGGCGGGCGTGGTTAAAAGGCGCCCGCCATGACCGCGCACACCCAGACAGGCCAGGACTCACCCGCCGCCACGATCGCCACCGCCGAAGACGCGGAGGCGCGGGCGCATATTCACGAGGTTGTCTCGGCGTCGCGCACGTCGTTTTACTGGGCGATGAAGCTGCTCGAAGCGCCGCGCCGGGAAGCGATGTTCGCGGTCTACTGCTTCTGCCGCGAGGTCGACGATGTCGCCGACGACCCGGGCCCGCCGCACGAGAAAGTCGAGAACCTCAAACACTGGCGGGAAGAGATCGACCTGCTGTTCGAGGGCCAACCCCGGAGTCTCACCGCGCGCGGGCTCTCAGGACCGGTCGCCGCATACGGGATGGCGCGCGACGATTTCATGGCCGTGATCGACGGCATGGAGATGGACGCGCGCGAAGACATCCAGGGCCCCCCGATGGAGCGTCTCGAACTTTACTGCGACCGGGTGGCAAGCGCCGTCGGGCGGCTCTCGGTGCGGGCGTTCGGCGAGCACCGCCCCGCCGGCCGCGAGGTTGCGGCGTCGCTCGGGCAGGCATTGCAGCTCACCAACATCCTCCGCGACATCGCCGAGGACGCCGAACGCGGCCGGCTCTATCTGCCTGCCGAACTGCTCGAGGCCGCCGGTATCGAGAGCCGCGATCCGATGACAGTGACCAATCATCCGGACCTGCCGAAGGTCGGCTTTGCGCTCGCCGAGGTTGCCGAGCGGCGCTACCGCGAGGCCGAGGAAGCGCTCGCCCGCTGCGACCGGCGCGCCATGCGCCCGTCCCGGGTGATGAAAGCGGTCTACCACCGTTATCTCGACAAGCTCCGCGCAGCGGGCTGGCACGATCCGCACACGCCTGTGAAGGTTTCGAAGGCGGAAAAGCTGGCGATCGCCCTCCGTCACGGGCTGTTCTGAGTCCCATGCGGGCGCTGCCATGAGCCGCGTGCACGTGGTGGGCGCGGGCGTGTCGGGACTGGCCGCGGCTGTCGAGCTGACCCGGCAGGGCCGCGCCGTCACGCTGTATGACGCCGCGGGCCAGGCGGGCGGACGGTGCCGGTCATTCCACGACGAGACGCTCGGCAGCGAGATCGACAACGGCAACCACCTGCTGCTCTCGGGCAATCGCTCGGCAATGCGCTATCTCGATATCATCGGCGCGCGCGGCACGATCCAGGCCGCCCCGCGCGCTATCTTCCCCTTCACCGATGTGCGTAGCGGTGCCCACTGGCAGGTCCGGCTCAACCCGGGCCGCCTGCCGCTCTGGATGTTCCGCAAGAGCAGCCGCGTTCCGGACACCGGGCCCGGCGACTATCTCAAGGCCCTGAAACTGGCCTGGGCCGGCAACCGGACCGTCGCCGAAGTGCTCGGGCCGTCGGGACCTGCGTTCGAGCGGTTCTGGGATCCGCTCGCGGTTTCGGTCCTGAACACACCGTCTGAAACGGCGGCGGCGCGCCTGCTATGGCCGGTCATGCGCGAAACGCTCGGCCGTGGCGAGGCACACAGCCGCCCGTGCATTGCAGCGACCGGGCTTTCCAACAGCTTCGTCCGGCCCGCACTCGACTGGCTGCGGCGACAGGGCGCAGACGTCTGCTTCAACGCCCGGCTACGCGAAATCCACCGCGAAAACGGCCGCGTGACCGGACTGGATTTTTCAGGCGATGCGCCTGCATTCGATGCTGCCGACGAGATCGTCCTTGCGGTGACCGCGCCGGTCGCGGGCCAGCTCCTCGGTATCGAAGTCCCGGGAGCGCACCATGCCATCGTCAACGCGCATTTCCGCCTGGCCGAAGCCCTGCCGGCGAACCCTGAACGCTTCTTCCTTGGCGTGACCGGCGGCACCGCCCACTGGCTCTTCATGCGGGGCGAGATCGTCTCGGTGACCGTGAGTGCTGCCGACGCGCTCGCCGGCGAACCGGCCGACGCCATCGCAGCCCTGCTGTGGCGGGACGTCTCCCGCGCGCTCGATCTGCCGGCCGATGCCATGCCCGCGGTGCGGATCGTGAAGGAAAAACGCGCGACGTTTGCTCAAACCTCGGAGGCACTTACCCGCCGTCCCGGCACCACGACGGCGTGGCGCAACCTGAAGCTCGCTGGCGACTGGACCGACACCGGCCTGCCGGCGACCATCGAAGGTTCGATCCGCTCAGGCTTTGCGGCGGCCGAGGCGATGCGGGGCGGTTGACGCCGCGCCACCGGAGTCGCTTGCAAATCAAGGCTTCCGGGCCGAAATGTTGCAGTGCAATACTTGACTTTCCAGGACGTTTCCGACATTGTCCGCGAAATAAAATCAACGCGCACACGACCGGATATCCGGTTTTGACCCTCGTCCTGTGACGGGGGTCACTTTGCGCCGCCCCCTTAACGGGTAGAAGAGTGGCATGACTGTTTCACATGGTGCCTCTGCGGCCTTCCAGACGGTTCCGGACGAGGACATCTCCCTCGACTCGGCGCCCGACGGAACGCTCGACCGTGTGATCGAGGACGCGGCGGAAAAGCTGCGTACGCTCCAGAAGAACGACGGGCACTGGCTGTTCGAGCTTGAGGCGGATGCGACCATCCCCGCCGAGTACATCATGCTCGAGCAGTATCTCGACGAGATCGACCAGCCGCTCCATGAGGAGATGGCGAAATATCTCCGCCGCATCCAGAACGAGGATGGCGGCTGGCCTCTGTTCTACAAGGGCGACTTCGATATCAGCGCGACGGTGAAAGCCTACTACGCGCTCAAGATGGTCGGCGACGACATCGACGCCCCGCATATGGCGAAGGCCCGCGCGCGCATCCTTGCCCATGGCGGGGCGGCCCGCGCCAACGTCTTCACGCGGATTGCGCTCGCGCTGTTCGGCCAGGTTCCGTGGCGCGCGGTGCCGGTGATGCCGATGGAGATCATGCTGCTGCCGAAGTGGTTCCCCTTCCATCTGTCGAAGGTGTCCTACTGGTCGCGCACTGTGATCGTGCCGCTGCTGATCCTGATGGCCCTGAAACCCCGGGCCCGGAACCCGCGCGGCATTGACATCCGCGAGCTCTTCGTGACGCCGGCGGAAGACGAAAAGAACTACAACCGCTCGGCCACCGACAGCGCGGTCGCCAAGACGTTCCTTGCGATCGACGCGGTGCTGCGCAAGGTCGAGCCGCACCTCAAGGGCCGGCTCCGCGCGAGATCCATCCGGAAGGCTCTCGATTTCATCAACGAACGCCTGAACGGCGAAGACGGCCTCGGCGGCATTTTCCCGGCGATGGCGAACACCGTGATGGCGTTCGATGCGCTCGGCTACGACAAGGACGACGAGGACTTCGTGATCGCCAAGGCGGCGGTGCGGAAGCTCGTGGTGCGGAACGGCGACGACGGCCAGACCTACTGCCAGCCCTGCATGTCGCCGGTGTGGGACACCGGACTGGCCATGCAGGCACTGATGGAAGCCGACCGCGAACACGATAACGAGACCGCGCTCAGGGCCGGTGACTGGCTGAAGGACCGCCAGATCCTCGATGTCGTCGGCGACTACGCCTCGTTCCGTCCCGACGCGCGGCCCGGCGGCTGGGCGTTCGAATACTGGAACGATCACTACCCCGACGTGGATGACACGGCGGTGGTCGCGATGGCGCTCGAGCGCACGGGCGATCCGAAGTACCGCGAGGCGATCGACCGCGCGGCCGAGTGGATCGAAGGCATGCAGTGCAAGAACGGCGGCTGGGGGTCGTTCGATGCCGACAACGAATACTATTACCTGAACCACATCCCGTTCGCCGATCATGGCGCGCTGCTCGACCCGCCGACCGAGGACGTGACGGCGCGCTGCCTCTCGTTCCTGGCGCAGATCGGCTACAAGCCCGATCACCCAGCAGTCGCGCGCGGCATCGCGTATCTCAAGCGCACCCAGATGGAAGACGGCTCGTGGTACGGGCGCTGGGGCACGAACTATGTCTACGGCACCTGGTCGGTGCTGTGCGCGCTCAACGCGTGCGGCGAAGACCTGAAGGCGCCCTACATCCGCCGCGCCGTTGACTGGCTCAAGAGCCGGCAGCAGGCCGACGGCGGCTGGGGCGAGGACGGCGGGTCCTACTATGACGAGACCCGCGACCTTGCCAAGGACTCAACCCCGTCGCAGACCGCCTGGGCGATGCTCGCCCTGATGGCGGCGGGCGAAGTGGACGACGACAGCGTCGAGCGCGGCGCCGGATACCTCGTCGAGCAGCCGCGCGAGGGTGCCAACTGGGTCGAGCCCTGGTACACGGCGGTGGGCTTCCCGAAGGTGTTCTATCTCCGCTATCACGGCTACAGCGCCTACTTCCCGCTGTGGGCGCTGGCGCGCTACCGGAACCTGAAGGCCGCCAACGACACCACCGTCGGCTTTGGCATGTAAGTGTCTGAAGGTCCGCACGCCGCTGGTGTTGTCACCGGACTCGTTTCAGAAGCGAACCTGATCCACAAGGCCGCGCGGCATTTGAAGCTCGCGGCCCCGGCCCTCGTGCTGCCGGTGGGCGGCAACGGCCACCGGGCGTACCTGGCGGCGATCCGGCTGGCCCAGGAAGGCTGCACCGGGCTGGTGAGCTTCGGCCTTGCCGGCGGCCTCGACCCGATGATCGCGCCCGGCGGCATCGTGCTAGCCGACCGCGTGATCGGCCCCGGCGGCGCCAGCACCCCGACTGACGAGCGCTGGGCGATGGCGGTGCAGGCGGCGATGGATGCGCCGCCCGAAAACGGCCCCGTCGTCGGCAGCGACTTTGCCCTTACCGATCCGAAACAAAAGACCGCGCTCCAGAAATCCACCGGCGCGCTGGCGGTCGACATGGAAAGCCACGGCGTGGCGCAGG
>JAJFFI010000123.1 GCA_021776755.1 Alphaproteobacteria bacterium
CGTCGAGATCTGCACCTGGGCAGCGGCGACGCGGGACTGCAGGACCGTGTGCTGGCTCGAGAGGAAATTCTGGTGGGCGAATGTGCCGATGCGGGAAAGGGCCATGGGTTTGTTCCTTCTTCTTGCGCGCGTCAGGCCGCGATTTCGTTGAGCAGCTGCATCATCTCGGTGGTCACGGTGATGACCCGCGCAGACGCCGCGTAGGCGTTCTGCAGCACCACGAGATCGGCGAGCTCCTCGTCGATGTTCACGCCCGACTGCGAGCTCACCCGGAGGTCGAGCTCGGTCACGATGGTTTGCGAAAAGCTGAGCTCTTCGGCCGCGCGCGACGTGTTGACGGCGTTCAGGTTGAGAATCTCGGCGCTGTAGCCGGAGAGCGTCGTGGTGGTGGCGCCAAGCCCGCCCACCGCGCTGAAGCTGACGTTGGCGTCGAAGGCGGCGGCGAGGCGCTGGGCGATACTGTTGTCGCCGGAGGCGACCGCGTTCTCGCCGCTTGCGATGGCGCCGGTGCCGACCTGACCGCGGGCGAGACGTTCCGGGTTGGTCACCAGATCGGCGCGCACCGCCATTTGCCCCGCGAGCGAGACGGTGTCGTCGCCGACGAAGAAATCGTTGAGCCCGAAGTAATGCGAGAAGCCCTGGGCGCCGACCGCGCTGTCGCCTTCATTGATCGCGATGCCGTTCGCCCCGTTGGCGGCGGTTACCACGAGGCGGCCGTTGACCACCGCGGCCGTGCCGTTGGCGCCGAGGCCGGTGTCGATGGCGTCCGCAACGTCCTGGACCGTCACCGCGCCGAGCGCCGTCAAGTCGAGATCGAGCGGCGCGCCGACGGCGTTGCCGCTGGCATCCGTCACTGCGATCCGAACGGTGCCGGTGCCGCTGAAGGCATCGGTGCCGGCGACCGCCCGGGTGCCGGTGAGCGCATTGGCGGCCGGCAGGCCCGCGCCATCGTTGTGGATCGCGTTGATCGAGTCGCGGAGTTCGGCCGAAAAGGTATCGAGCTGCGCCGTCAGGTTCGGCAGCGTCGTGTCGCGCATGTCAATCAGGCCCTTGAGGCGGCCCGACTGGATCGTCGTCGTGATGTCCTGGCCGCCCACCGTGATGCCATCGATCCCGCCGCCGCCATAGGTCAGCGAGGCGCTCATCTGGGCCACGGCCGTGTGGCTCAGGGACTGCGCGCGCGAGCCGTCGACCAACGTCACCCCGGTGCGGGTCTGGAGCACCAGCTCACCCGTATTGCGGGTGAAGTAGGAGACATCGATGTGTTCGGCGATCAGGGAGACCGCCTTGTCGCGCTCGTCCTTGAGATCTGCGGCGGGCAGGTTGCGTGCGACGTTGCGGGCAATCTCCTGATTCAGCTCGGCGACCCGGGTGAGTTGCGTGTTGATCGTGCCGACCGAGTTGCTGATTTCCTGATCGGCGACCTTGCGCTGATCCTGCACCAGCGAGGCCATGTCGTTGACCTTGCGGGTGAGCGTGACGCCGGTGTTGATGACGCCGTTCCGGAGCGTCTGGTCGTCGGGCAGATTGGCGAGCGCCTCAAAGGCCTGGGCGAAATTCGCGATCGCCGAGGTGACCGAGCTCGAGTTGCCGGGCGAGCCGAAGCCAAGATCGAGCCGGCTGAACAGCGAGTCGGACATCCGCAGGCGGCCGATCTCGCCGGTCTGGGTGCGGAGATCGCGCAGCAGGTTCTCGTCGACCGTGCGCATGATGTCGGACGTGAAGACGCCCGCGCCCTGGCCTGCGACGACCTGGGACAGCGAGCTGACGTCTTTGCGCGAATAGCCGGCGGTGTTGACGTTCGCGATGTTGTTCGACGTGACCTGCAATGCGGTCTGATTGTGGTTCAGACCGGAGATCGCGTTTGAAAGTGCTATCGAAAGCGACATGATATCTTTCCGTTACGCCCCGTGATGCCGGGCTTTCGCCCGTTTGGCCTGCCGCCGAACCGCCCCCGGTTCTGGATGCAGACCTGCTGGATTGGTTGCTAGAGCCGCTGGTCGACCGAGAGCGAGAGCCGTGGCCGTTCGCCGCGCGCCGTCGAGCGCGATGCGTCCCGCGGCGCCCCGTCCTTGCCGTAGACCGGAATTGCGCTGGTGCGGCTTGCGACCGTGTCGATAACCGTCTGGATCACGCGCTCGTTCGCGGCCCGGGTCGCGAGCAGCGCCCGCTCGTTCTCGGCCATCGCTCCGTGGAGGTCCTGCAGCGCATTGCGAAGCCGGTCGCGGAGCGGCGCAGGTGCGGATTTCAGGCCTTCAAGGTCTTCCATCACCGAGCGCGCGCGGTCGTCGTAGAGCGCCGCCAGCGAGGCTTTTTCGGACTGCATGTCCTTGATGCCGCCGGTCTTCATTTCGCGGAGCCGGCCGGTCTCCCGCCGCAGCACGCCCGCAAGTTCGGCGCAGAGCTTGGCAAGCCCGGCGATTGCGGCGTCCCGTCCGCTGGGATTGAAGCTGGCATCATCGATCGTGGTCATCAGCATGGTCATTGCGTCCCGGTCTCCTGCTGGCGCAGCATCTCGCGTTTGACGGCGTCGGCGACGCCGACACCCCCCGAGCGGGCGAGAATCTTGCCCATCTCGTCATAGAGATGCGTGCGGTACATTTTCTCTTCCTGGCCGCCCGAGAGCGGGCCGTCGCCCTCGATGCCGGTGAACATGTTCGACAGCATGAAGGACAGATAAAGCGCCTCGAATTCACTGCCGACGCGCTCGGCCGCGGCCTCGCGCTGGGCTTTGGTCAGGCCTTTCTTGGCCGCATCCGCGGCGCCAACCGCGCCTGCTTCGGGTTGGGCTCCCGCCTGGGGGAGGGCAGCGAGGGTGAGGGTGTCCGCCATCAGCGCACTTCGATGTCGGCCTGCAGCGCGCCCGACGCCTTGATGGCCTGGAGGATGGTGATCATGTCGCGCGGACCGATGCCCAGCGCGTTCAGGCCGTTGACGAGATCCTGCAGGCTCA
>JAJFFI010000124.1 GCA_021776755.1 Alphaproteobacteria bacterium
CGAGCACGCTCGCCGCCCTCCAGCGCCTCGCCATCAACCCGACCGCCGCCATCCTCGCGCGCCCCGGCGCCCCGGACGACACTGTAAGAAGCGCGCTGCTGCTCCGCACCGTCATCCCGCACATCGAGGCCAATGCGACGCGGCTCCATGAAAATCTCGTCGAACTCGCCGCCCTCCGCCGTGCTGCCGGGGTCGAGCGCGAGGCGCTGGAGGGCCGCGAGCGTGCTCGACAGCCGACCGCGCTGGCCCTTCAGGGAAGCGTCGAGGGCAGCGGATTTCTCGTCGAGTTTTGCGATGCGGCCCTCGATCTCGGTCATCGCCTCTTCGTGTTTCTGCACCTTGCCGGCGGCGGTGATCATCTTCTTGCGGAGCTTGCCGACCTCGCGTTCGAGCCGCCGGGTCTCGCGGTCGAGCACGCTCTTCCGCTCCTTGCCGACCTCGAGCTTGCGCTCAACATCCTCGAGCTTGCTGCCCGCGTCCTGGGCGTGACCGGGTGCGACGGCAAACACCGCCGCGCCGAACGCGGTGGCAAATAGCGCCGCGCCGAACGCGGCCGGCAAAATCGGGCGGAGGATGTCAGGCCGAGAGGCGATGATCGCGCTCCTTCTCCCCGGAGGACTGGCCCGAGGCCAGATTGGTGCCGGTCATTTCGGCAGGCTGCGGCAGTCCCATCATCGCGAGCAGCGTCGGCGCCACATCGGCGAGCCGGCCGTCGGCGAGCGCGGTGATGCCCGCGGGCGGGTTGATCAGCACGGCCGGGACGACGTTGCTGGTGTGTGCGGTGTGGGGCTGGCCGGTCGCGGCATCCCGCATCAGCTCGGCGTTGCCGTGATCGGCGGTGACGAACAGGCATCCGCCCGCCGCCTCTGCCGCCTCGGCAATGCGCCCGAGGCAGGTGTCGACGGTTTCGACCGCCTGCCGCGCCGCATCAAGGTCGCCGGTGTGGCCCACCATGTCGGTGTTGGCGTAGTTCACGACGATCAGGTCGAACCGCCCCGAGCCGATCGCTTCGACCAGCCGGTCGGTAACTTCGGGTGCTGACATTTCGGGTTGAAGATCGTAGGTCGCGACCTTCGGGGAGGGGATCAGGATGCGCTCCTCGCCAGGAAATTCGGCCTCGACGCCACCGTTCAGGAAGAAGGTGACGTGGGCGTATTTCTCGGTCTCGGCGATACGGAGCTGCGTCAGGCCCGCGCCGGCCACCACCGCGCCCAGCACGTTCGAGAGCTGCTCGGAGGGATACACTGCGTCCATCCAGCGATTGTGCGTCTCGGAGTATTCGACCATGCCGAGGGCGGCCGCGAACCTGACCGTGCGGGCGCGCGCAAACGCGTCGAACGCCGGATCGAGCAGGGCGGCCAGAATCTGGCGCGCCCGGTCGGCCCGGAAGTTGGCCATCAGCAGGCCGTCGCCATCGGCCATACCGGCATAGTCGTCGATCACCGTGGGTTTCACGAACTCGTCGCTCACATCCGCTGCGTAGGACTGATCGACCGCGCCGATGGCATCACTCGCCGTCTCGCCCGACCCCTCCACCAGCGCGGCCCAGGCCAGCGCGTTGCGGTCCCAGCGATTGTCGCGGTCCATGGCGTAATATCGGCCCGATACTGTGGCGACAGTAAGGCCCGGAAGTCCCTTTGTTTGCTCGATAAACGCCGCGAGATACTCCCGCGCGCTGCGCGGCGGCATGTCGCGGCCGTCGAGGAAGGCGTGGATTGCCACCGGGACGCCGGCGCCGGTCAGGATGCGGGCGAGCTCGGCGATGTGGGCCTGGTGCGAATGTACGCCGCCGGGCGAGAGCAGCCCCATCAGATGCGCCGTGCCGCCGCTTTCCCTGAGTGCCGCGATGAACGCCGAAAGGCGCGGATTTTCGGCAAGCGCGCCGCTGGCGATATCGCTGTCGATGCGCGGCAGGTCCTGCAGCACGACACGGCCCGCGCCGAGATTCATGTGGCCGACCTCGGAGTTGCCCATCTGGCCCGTGGGCAGGCCGACCTCGAGCTCGGAGGCATCGAGGAAGGCGTTCGGGCAGGTCTTCAGGAAGCGGTCCCAATTGGGCGTTTTCGCCTGGCAGATCGCGTTGTCCTCGCAGATCTCGCGATGCCCCCATCCATCCAGCACGCAGAGGATGACCGGCTTGGGACGGGCGGGTGAGGACGCGGTGTCTGACATTGCGGAAATATAAGTCTTTTGGCGGGTTCGAGAAAGGTGGCGGCCCTGAATTTACCGTGATCGGGCGCGTGTTTATGCGAAAATCTCAAGCCCGGTGATAGGGGTGGCCTTCAAGGATCGTCCAGGCACGGTAGAGCTGTTCGGCGAGCTTCGGGCGGACCAGCATGTGGGGCCAGGTCATGGCGCCGAGGGAGAGGGTGAGACCGGCCGCATCGAGGACCGCGCGGTCGAGCCCGTCCGCGCCGCCGATCAAGAACGCCACATCGCGCCGACCCTCGTCGCGCCAGCCGCCGAGTTTTGCGGCCAAACCCTCGCTCGAAAGCGTCGTGCCGCGGCCGTCGAGCGCAATCACCAAAGCGCCGGCCGGGACCGCCGCAAGCAGCAGCTCGGCCTCGCGGGCCTTCATCTGCGGTGCAGGCAGGGGGCGCTTTTCCTCGACCTCGCGAAGCTCGACCGGCCAGGGCAGGCGTTTGGTATAGGTTTCGAACAGGTCGCGGGCCGGGCCGACCTTGTCGCGGCCGACGGCGGCGATCGTGATGCGCATGGGTCCAGAGGCGGCGTGCGGCTAGACGCCCGCGCCCGCGGGTTCCGCCTCGGCCGTGTCCGACTGGTTGGGCTCGGGCAGGTCCATCGCCCACATCTTTTCGAGATTGTAGAACTCACGGACCTCGGGCCGGAACAGGTGCACGATGACGTCGCCGGCATCGATCAGCACCCAGTCGCCCTGCCGGGCGCCCTCGGTCGGAACCGAGCGCAAACCGGCGGCTTTCAGGGATTCCGAAAGGTGGTCCGCCATCGCGACGACGTGCCGCTGCGAGCGGCCGCTGGCAATGATCATGTAATCGGCGATGGAGGTTTTTCCGGATAGATCGATGACAATGACGTCTTCCGCCTTGTCGTCTTCAAGCGAGGTAACAGCAATGTCCCGCAGCTTGGCTACGGTGAGTTGCGTCTTTTTAGCGCGCGCTATGATCGTCTCCTTTTCGCGTCAGCATGCGGGATCGTGTCCCGCGATCCGCGGAAGTCTGCCAGGCAGATGGCCCGCGGGGCCTCACTCCTCTGCTTCGGCCCCACTAGGGAGCCGCGTTCCCCGACCGGATTGCGGTCGAGGAGGCCGGATGAAGCCGGATCCGGAGAAACACCCAGGCCGGCGGTATCGAGTCGGCAAGCCGGGGTGCGTCCCGTTCCGGCAGCCGGTGGCGGCGATATCGCCGCGCGGCCGTACCGGCCAACGCTCTTAAAGAATAGGAAGGCCGGTTGAGGATGGCAACCGGAACAGACTCGAAAATCTCCGTCCAGCGATCCCAGTGCGGCACCTGCGCCATGTTGTCGGCGCCCATGAGCCAGACGAATTTCGTCCGCGGACAGAGTTTTTTGATCGCGGCCAGGGTGTCGGCGGTGTAGCGCGTGCCGAGGTCGGCCTCGAGTCCGGTCGCCAAAATCGCGTTCTGGTTGCGCAGCTTTTCTTCCGCGCCGGCCAGGCGCTCGGCGAACGGCGCCATGCCCGATTCGGCCTTGAGCGGGTTCTGCGGCGAGACCAGCCACCACACCTGATCGAGCCGCAGGCGGCGGCGCGCGGCCAGGCTGACATGCACATGCCCGGCATGCGCCGGATTGAACGAGCCGCCGAGCAGCCCGACCCGCAACCCCGCGCAGGCCGATGGCGGCCGGGCGGGGCGGCTCTGTGACTCGGGCGGTGCGGGTCCTGCGGGCATTGGCGGTCCGGGTGTGCCGTTGACGTCGAGCTGTGCCGGGGGCTATGGCAGCCAGGGACTATGGCGATTGCGTCGAGACTGGCATTATAGGCGGCAATGGACAGCAGATTTTTTCGAAACGGCCTGGGCGCGATTTTCGCGATTGTGGGCATCATGAGTCTCGGCAGCGGTGCATGGGCGGATGAACGCCCGGACCTGAAGGACGTCGGCAACTGGGCCTATCAGTTGCAGAACGTCTCGGTCGACAGGGTCGCGGCCTCGGGTTTCGACCTGATCGTCGTGGACTACTCGAAGGACGGTTCGGGCGCCAAGGCCTTCACCGCGGACGAGGTTGCCCGAATGCAGAAAAAGCCCGATGGCGGGCGGCGGTTGGTGATCGCCTATTTCTCGATCGGCGAGGCCGAGTCCTACCGCTACTACTGGAAGCCCGCGTGGAAGACAGCACCTCCCGGCTGGCTGCGGCGCGAGAACCCGGACTGGGAGGGCAACTATCTCGTCGACTATGCCGATCCGCGCTGGAAGCGGATCGTCTTCGATTATCTCGACCGCATCCTCGAGGCGGGTTTCGACGGCATCTATCTCGACAAGGTGGACAGCTACCTCGACCTCAAGAGCCGGGGCCCGGCGCCGATGCGGACATTCGTGAAGCAGATCGCCGAACACGCGCGGACGGCGCGGCCGGGCTTCATCGTGATCGCGCAGAACGCCGAGAACCTTCTGGCCAACGCGGACTACCGTTCCGTGATCGATGCAATCGGGCGGGAAGATCTCTACTGGAACCAGGAAGCCCGCGGCAAGCCGACGCCTGCCAAAAGCCGCGCCTGGGCGAGCCGCCATCTCGACATGCTCAAAGCTGACGGGAAGCCGGTGTTCGTGGTGGACTATGTGACGGGCCCGGCGGTGGCCGATGTCTACCGCGATGCACGGGGACGGGGGTATATCCCCTATGTGACCCGGGTGGAGCTCGACCGGCTGACAGTGAACGAGGGGCTGGACCCGGCGCCAGGGCAGTAAGGTCGCCTACGCTGTCCCGCTCTGGCGCAGCCAGATCACCGCGGCCAGCGCCACCAGCATCAGGGCGAGCGCGCCAGCGTAGATCAGCACGCGGTGGCGGGCGATCTGTTTTTCGGGTCCGGTGCGGGGCGAGATACCCTTGAACAGGAACAGCAGCATCGTCGAGAGGTTGACGCAGACGACGTTGACCACGAGGAGCAGCAGCGCGCCCAGCGCGAGATCGGTGCGTCCGGCGCCGGCCATCAGGCCCACGGTTGCGGCCGGCGGCAAAAGGGCGACGGCAACCATGACGCCGACCAGCGTGCTGGACAGCCCGCTGGTGAGCGAGAGCGCCGCCGCCGCTCCCGAGGCGAGCGCGAGCGCGATGCCGGAATAGGACACATCGGTCCGTGACATCAGCTCCGTGCTGGTGAAGTCGATCGGGTAGACCGTTCCGAGCGCTATACAGATCGCGAGGCTGATCGAGACGCCGGTGAGATTGCAGACGATCGACTTGGCAAGCAGCTTCCGCGCGCCGAGGGAGGCCGCGAGCGACAACGCCAGATTCGGGCCCAGCAGGGGCGCAATCACCATCGCGCCGATCACCACGGCGACGTTGTTTTCGAGCAGACCGATGGCGGCAACGATGGTCGAGAGCACGACCAGCAGGATGAAATTCAGGTCGACTTCCGCGCCCCGTGCGGCGTCGCTCATCAGCTCTTCGCGGGATTCCCGCGCCACGCTGCTACGGGCAGGTCCCTTGCGGGCGGCCTCCGGTTCGGCGGGCACCGGCAGCACCGCCTCGACCGGCAGCACGGTCAGCGACCAGTTCTCGCTGCCGCCGAGGATGGTCTGCACCTTGTCGAGAATGATCTGCCGGTTGGCGGGCCCGACGATGAGCGAACAGGTCTGCCGCCCGTCCTCCTCGGGCAGGCCGACGCGGACATCGATCACGCCTTTGGTCTCGCCCAGTGCGCGGATGGTGTCGGTGTGCCCGCGCTCGCAGGTGATCTCGATCTTGCGGTTCGCCATAACGGGAGAATAGCGGGCGGAGGTGCGGGAGCAAGCGGGCCGCTATGCGATGAAACATGTTGGTCGCTACGCGATCCTGGGGCGGCCGTGGGCGGTGGCGGTGATTGTGGCTTCGAGGAAGACGGACTGGCCGCCGCCGATGTCGGCGGATTTTTCGGCGCGCTCGAGGAACATCTCGGCGGTCTCGGCGCCGGCCGCCCTGGCGCGGGCGAGCGCTTCGCCGCGGGCGTGGGTCTCGGCGAAGGCGAGCGCCTGTGCGAGCTCCGGAAAATCCTTCGGTCCGGTCTCGGCATGGACCCGGTAGAGGAGATCGCCCGGTGCCGTGATGGTGAGCGTGACGGTCTGGGAGACATCGCCCGCGACCGCGCCCACCGCG
The DNA here is from genome assembly GCA_021776755.1 of Alphaproteobacteria bacterium. Classification (GTDB taxonomy): domain Bacteria; phylum Pseudomonadota; class Alphaproteobacteria; order JAJFFI01; family JAJFFI01; genus JAJFFI01. Next base: position 6,289 of record JAJFFI010000124.1, read on the forward strand.
TTGCAGACGCCGGCATGTTCCGGCACCACGAGTGCTGCGCCGAGGCGCCCCGCGACGGCGGGATAATAGGCGGCGGCCGGCGCGCCGATCGCGACCAGCGGGGCTGTCAGCGCGAGCCGGATGTCGAGCAACGAGCCGGACGCGGACCCCGCCGGCGCCAGCGCCTTGTCGAGAAGGATGCGGGCGCTGGGGCCGGCCCGCAGCAGGTCGGCGCCGGTCTCGTCGGCCAGCACCGCGCCGGCGATGGCTTCGGCCGAGTGCTGCACGACCTGCTCGATCACCGCTTCGGCGACCTCGTCCGCCGATTGCTTGCGGGCGAGCCGCGCTGCCCCCAGTGCCGCACCGAGGCGGGCGGCGTCGCGGTTCCAGATGTCGTGACGGCCCAGCACATGGGCGGCATCGGTGGGGGTGAAGGCGGCGTGGATCACGAGACCGCGCTCGATCAGGCGGGCAACCGGGCGGGCCAGATGATGCGCGCCATTGAGATCCTCGAGCGACACCGGGCCGTCGGCGAGCTCTGCCCAGACCTCGCGCTCGTGGCGGTTGAGACCGGCCTCACCACTGTCGAGCGGGCGGAGGCGGAGCGCGAACCGGCCGGCCTCCTCGACCGGTTCGGTGCGCGAGGACTGGCGTTCGAGCACGGCCAGCGTTTCCGGGTACTGCTGCGCAAGGAGCGCCAGCGGCAGGGCGCGGCGCGGGCCGACCGTGATGCCGCGCGCGTCCTTGTGCGGTGCCTGGAAGCGCACCTCGCTGTCGCCGCCGAGGCCGACCGTATGCACGGCGACCGCCTCGACCATCGTGCGCCAGCCGCCGACCACGGCGCCATCGGGGCTCAGCACCGGGCGCCCGCCGCGGAGCAGCGCGATGTCGGTCGTGGTGCCGCCGATATCGGAAATCACCATGTCGGAGGACGGCATGTCCGACAGCACGCGCGCGCCGACGACGCTGGCGGCCGGGCCCGACAGCACTGTCTCGACCGGCCGGGCGAGTGCGGTCTCGTCGCGCATCAACGAGCCGTCGCCTTTCACCACCATCAGGGGGGCGGCGATGCCGAGACGGTCGAGGGTGTCGCGGACCGAGAGGATCAGACTTTGCAGGAACGGGATGAGCCGGGCGTTCAGCACGGTGGTGAGCGCGCGCCGCGGGGCGTCGAGGCCGGAGGCGAGCTCGTGGGCGCAGGTCACCGGCAGGCCGCTGAGGTCGCGGACAATCTCGCGGGTCTCGATTTCATGCGCCGGATTGCGGGCGCCGAAGTACCCCGCGATTGCGAAGGCCGCGGCCTGGCTGCCATGCGCTTTGACGGCAGCCCGGACCGCCGCGCGGTCGAGCGGCGTTTGCTCTGACCCGAGCGCATTGTGCCCGCCGGAGATGAAGGCGACGGGATCGCCGCCGAGGGCGTCGCGGAGCTGCGCCCGGTCAAGCGCCTGCTCCTGGAAGCCGATCAGCAGCAGGCAGACCGGCGCGCCCTGGCCCTCGACAAGCGCGTTGGTTGCGAGCGTGGTCGAAAGCGAGACCAGCTGGATGCTGGCGGGATCGCCGCCG
>JAJFFI010000125.1 GCA_021776755.1 Alphaproteobacteria bacterium
CGCCAAACGCGCGGCGGCCCACCCCGGCTTCATCGAGACCAGCGCCCACAAGGGCGACGGCATTGCCGAACTGCGCGCGAGCCTCGCGGTCTATGCAGACTAAAACGCGGCTGCCCGCTGGCAGACGCCGGGCGGTTTGGATACAGTCGCGGGCGACGGGCGGGACATTTCCGCCGGCGGGGAGATGACGCGGCATGCCTGACGGAAAGAAAAGCATCGGCGACGCCAAGCACTGGATCCGGACCGGCCGGACGCTGACCGAGGCGCTGCCCTATCTGCAGCGCTATGCGGGCTCGATCTTCGTGATCAAGTACGGTGGCCACGCGATGGGCGACACGGAGCTGTCGCGGAACTTCGCAAGCGACGTGGTGCTGCTCAAGCAGTGCGGCATTCATCCCGTCGTCGTGCACGGCGGCGGGCCGCAGATCGGGCAGATGCTCGAGCGCCTCAAGATCAAGAGCGAGTTCATCGACGGGCTGCGGGTGACCGACAAGGAGACCGTCGAGATCGTCGAGATGGTGCTGTCGGGCAACATCAACAAGCAGATCGTGGCCAACATCAATGCAGCCGGCGGGCTCGCCGTTGGCATCTCGGGCAAGGACGGCAACCTGATGATGGCCCGGAAGCTCCGCAAGACGCAGCGGCGGAGCGATTCCAACATCGAACGCATCCTCGACCTCGGCTTTGTCGGCGAGCCCACGCGGGTCGATCCGAAAATCCTCTACGGTTTCATCGAGGCCAACATGATCCCGGTGATCGCCCCGCTGGCCTATGGCGACGGCGGCGTGACCTTCAATGTGAATGCCGACACCGCGGCCGGCGCGATTGCCGGCGCCGTCGACGCGGCGCGGCTCTTTCTGCTGACCGACGTCGTGGGCGTGCTCGACACCGACGGCCAGTTGATGGAGGACCTGTCGGTCAAGCAGGCGCGAACCGCGATTGACGACGGCGTCATCACCGGTGGCATGATCCCGAAAGTCGAGACCTGCATCGCCGCGGTCGACGACGATGTCGAGGCCGCTGTCATCCTCGATGGCAGGGCACCACACTCGCTGCTGCTCGAAATCTTCACGCCCCACGGCGTCGGCACGTTGATCCACGAAGACTGATCCACGAGGACTGACCCGCGAAGACCGGGTGCCGGTTATTTCGTGAGACAGACTTTCTCGGCCTGGAGCCAGTTGGAGGACGCGGTCTTGCCGCCGAGTTTGCCGGCCTTGGCCTGGCGCGCGGCGGTGGCCTGCGCATCAGGGCCTGACTCGATGTCGGCGAGCGCGCTGTTGAGTGCCGAAAGCTCGTCCTTGCCGAGGCGCGCCACAATGGTGTCGGCCATGCAGCTGCAGGCTGTCTTCGCGCTGTCGCCCGCGATGATACTGGTGCACCGGCTCTCGAGGGTCGACTGCGCCGACGGCCAGAGAAAATAACCGGCGGCGCCGAGGGCGGCGAACACGACAATGCCGAGTGCGACCGGCTTGACCAGGCTCGGGTCCTCGGGCGGCGGCTTCCGCACGAAACGCTCGCGCTTGTCCGGCGCCAGGGGTGGGCGCTCGGCATCCGCCGCAGGCGGTTCGGGCAGCGGATCGAGAGACGGGACTTCGTCTGCGTCCTCTGGCTCGCTTGAAACCGGAGCCTCTTCGCCCGGTGGCTCCATGCCGAACGTGGGAATGAAGCGCGGGTCGTCCGCTGCCGGATCGCCGCCGGACACCGGGCTGGCACCAGCTGCTCCCGATTGAGCCATCAGCATCAGGTCGCTGACGAGGATCTCAACCTCGCCGATGATCACGAAGCTGTCGCCCTGCACGAGCGCCGAGCCGTCGACTCGCTGCTTCCGGCCTTCGATCAGGCACCAGGTGCCATTGGTGCTGGCGAGATCGGTGAGCTGGTACGCGCCCGAGGCGAGCGGCGTAATGCGGGCGTGCTGGCGGGAGACGGAACTGTGGGCGACAACAATCTCGTTGCCGGGTTCCCGGCCGATCGTCAGCGGCTCCATGTTATGCGTTCCCACCTGCTATTCCCGTGTCTGCGCCGTGGCACCGGATTCAACACGGTTTGCGGCGGTCTGGCCAGACCTTGACGGGATCTGGCGGCGCACGGGGACGACGGCGCGGTGGAGAAAAAGATCATCAAGCGCGACATAGGCGCGGCCCATCGCCATAGACTTCCGGGGCGCGAGATCGAGCCCGGTCGCCGTCCGAACCGCGCGCCAGACGAGTTCGGTGCAGTAGAGCGCGTTGCCCTCGGCGAGCGAGAAGTCGCGGTCGAACGGCCGCCGCTCCGCGGCATAGCCGAGCGCGACCCCGGCGATCCGGTTCCGCGCGGGCAGCACCCGGTCGACCCGGTAGAGTGCCGCATCGGTCGAGGACGCGAGAAAATCTTCAAACGGCTCGGCACGGACGCGGGCGTCGCGGGAAACCGGATCGCCGGCCGCGTGAACGACGACGAGCGCGCGCCCGTGCTGCGCCACAATGCCGACATGGGAGAACCGGCGGTCGCGGTGCGAGAAGGCGGCGGCGGCTTCAGCCCACATCCCGCCACTCCGCCGGAACACCAGGTCACCCGGTTGCGCGGCGGCGGCCATCCAGGCGAAGCGCGATACGCTCGGCGCATGGGCTGTCGCCGGCGGCAGGACCACAGCCGCTGCGAGCAGCAGGAGCCCCGCAGCTAAAGCGCGCATATCTTGGCAGCTTGCAGAACGCTCTTCGAGACGGTCTCGTTTACCAGCGTCCCGGTGATGATGCGCTTCCCGAACCGGGTTTTCGGCTCGCTGCTGGTCCGGAGCGCGTCCATCTGCCGGTTGAGTTCGCGGAATTCGTCCTCGGTGAGTTTGGACGCCAGAATGTCGCCGGCGCAGACGCAGGTGTCTTTCGCCTTGCCGGCCTGTTCCACGGGCCCGCCCTCACGTATCGCGCCCTCAAGGCAGCGGGCGACGAACACATCCCGGGGCGACGGCCAGAGCACGACCGCGAGCAAGGTGAACACGACCAGGGCGGCCACCACCGAACCCGCGATGATCGCAATCCGGCGTGACGGATTGGTGGTTGCCGGCGAAGATGATGGCCGCGCCGCCGAAACGGGCGGCGGCGGCACCTCGCGGCCGGAAAAATTCTCGGTGCTGGCCTGCGGAGCGGCGGCGGCTTCGCCCGTCTGCAGCAGCGTGTCGCCGCCATCGAGAAGCTGTCCCACTGTCGCCTCATGATCGCCGATCGCGATCCGGGTGCCATGCCCGACTTCGACCGGCGCCTCGACACGGACCAGCGTGTCGCCATCGTAATGAAACGTGCCATTGGTGCTGCGAAGATCGGTGAGCCGGTAGGCGCCGCCGCCGAGATCGGCGAGTTCGGCATGGCGGCGCGAAACCGAGTGGTGGGGCACCACGATATCGTTTTCGGGGCCCCGCCCGATGGTGAGTTTGTTCATGCGCGTGACCGGCGAGATTGCCTCGAGACCGCTCGATTGAACACATTTTGAAGGCGGGTGGCTACATCAACCGCCGAAGAACTCGAGCTGCCAGGCCATATCGGCTTCGGTCATCGGGTAATCGGTGCCGTTGCGCGCGTTCAGCATCGCCCGCGGCGCGATCCCGGCAAGCCGCATCTGGAGCTGCATGGCGAAACGCATCGAATAGCCGCATTTCCAGGCCAGCGCGGTCACCGCCTTGGAACTCCGTGAATCGATGATGCTGTCGACGACGGGCGCCGGCAGATTGCTCGCGTGCGCGATGAGAGTCCGCACGACGTCCTTCTCACCGGCCAGCAGCGCATCGCTGAGTTCATCTTCATCGGCCCCGTCTGCAAGCAGGTGCGACCATTCACCCGACGAAGCGGATGAGGCTGCCGGGGTGTGAGCGGGCACGGACTCGCCCATCCGGCGGCGGACCGTGTCGGCCACCGCGGCAATGGTGGTCGCGTCAAAGTCTCCGCGCTGCTGAAACTCGACGAGGAGCTGGTCGGTCACGACCTCGGCCACCCGCTGCATGGCGCGGGCGGGCAGATAGGACCGGCGCACCAGCGGCGCGTGCCAGTTTTCATGGCCGGGGGCCGCGTCGAGGATGGCATCGAGCGCCTGCTCGCGGATCTGTGCCGACGGGTTCGACAGGAGGTCGGCGACGGCCGCACCGCCGCACCATGTCCCGTCCGGGGTGATCGTACGTTCGACAATAGCGTCCGACACTGCCTCTGGCACCGCCGCGCGGCGGGCAACCGCCGACACTGCCTCGGGGATCGGCGTCGCCGAGATTATTTCGATGAGGTCGGCGTCCTTGAGCAACTGCGACCGCTCGAGGATAACGCCGGCGACCTCGATCTCTTCGTCAAGTGCGAGATGGCGGATGACGGAATCGATGAGCGCCTGGGGCGCGTCGGCGATATCGGCGAGCGCGTCGGCGAGA
>JAJFFI010000126.1 GCA_021776755.1 Alphaproteobacteria bacterium
CCCCCGCCGCGCCGGCGCGGGACAGCACGCCGTCGAAGTCCTCGGCGAAATCGGGGAAATCCAGATGGCAGTGGCTGTCGACAAGCATCAGGCCGCGCCCTCTTTCTCGCCGCCGTCTTCATCGACATAGCGCGGAAACACCGGCACCGGTTTCGGCAAGGGCGTGCCCGGCGTCAGATGGGCGCCGATGTCACTGAAACTCCGGGCGTCCCCGGCGACGGCCAGCTGGTCCAGCAGCGTCGCCGCCGAGCCCGGCACGACCGACTGTACATAGATGCCGAGCACGCGGATCACGTCGGCGAGCGTGTAAAGCACGGTTGCCATGCGGATCGGATCGATCTTGCGGAGCGCCCAGGGCGCCTGCGCATCGACATAGCGGTTGGCGTCGCCCACCACACTCCATATGGATTCCAGCATCTTGTGGATCTGCTGGGTCTCCATTGCGTCTCGCATCCGGGCGAGCACGTCGACCGCGGCTGCCGACAGCGCCTGGTCGTCGTCGTTCGGGTCGGCGGGCGTCGGCACCTTGGCGTCGCAGTTCTTGGCGATCATCGACAGCACCCGCTGGCCGAGATTGCCGAGATCGTTGGCGAGATCGCTGTTGATGCGGTTGACCATGCTCTCTTTCGAGAACGAGCCGTCGTTGCCGTAAGGCACTTCACGCATCAGGAAATAGCGGGTCTGGTCGAGGCCGAACGCGTCGACCATCGACTTCGGCGTGATGACGTTGCCGAGCGACTTCGACATCTTCTCGCCCTCGATGTTCAGGAACCCGTGGCCGAAGACCCGCCTGGGCAGCGGCAGACCCGCCGACATCAGGAAGGCCGGCCAGTAGATCGTGTGAAACCGCAGGATGTCCTTGCCGATGATGTGGAGGTCGGCTGGCCAGTATTTCCTGTAGCTCTCGCTGTCTTCGTCCGGAAAGCCCGCAGCCGTGATGTAGTTGGTCAGCGCGTCGAGCCAGACATACATGATGTGACCGTCGGGCCCGTCCTGGCTGTCCGGCACCGGAATGCCCCAGTCGAAGGTGGTGCGCGAGACCGAGAGATCGGTCAGGCCCTGCTTGACGAAATTGACTACTTCGTTCCGCCGGTAGTGCGGCAGGATGAAGTCGGGATTGGCGTCATAGTGTTCAAGCAGCCTGTCGCCATATTCCGATAACTTGAAGAAATAACTCGATTCCTCGACCCATTCGACCGGCGCGCCCGAGGGTGCCACGAACTTGCCATCCCCGCCTTTGGTAAGCTCGTTCTCGCCGAAAAACGCCTCGTCCCGCACCGAGTACCAGCCGGCATATTTGTCGAGATAGATGTCGCCGTTATCCGCGATGCGCTTCCAGATTTCCTGCACCGACCTGACGTGGCGGTCTTCGGTGGTGCGGATGAAGTCGTCATTCGAGATGTCGAGCATGCCGGTCATCGCGATGAACTCGGCGGCGATGCGGTCGCAGAAGGCCTTGGGGTCCTCGCCCGCGTCCTTCGCGGTCTTCTCGACCTTCTGGCCGTGCTCGTCGGTGCCGGTCAGGAACATGACGTCGTAGCCGTCGAGGCGCTTGAAGCGCGCGATCACGTCGGCCGAGATCGCCTCGTAGGCATGCCCGAGATGCGGCGCGCCGTTCACGTAGGAGATCGCGGTCGTCAGGTAGTAGGTCTTGGTGTCCGGAGAGGCGGCCATGGCGCGCGAGAGAGTCCTGTTTGTCGTCTTGTTTGAGAGTTTTGCCGGGGTGCGGTGCGGCGTGGAAATCTGATGGCCTTCTTATGACGGCAAAGGCCCGGCGTTATCAAGCCAGGTCTGGCTTTTCTGCGTGCTAGCGGCGTTCCAACGCGTCCTGCAGCCCGGTCAATGCTGTGAGGATCACCTGCTTGCGGTCCAGATTCACCCGCCCTTCCCGCTCGAACAGCGAAGACGTTGTCTCCCAGACGGTGTGGCGCCGGTCGGGGCGCATCAGGGGCGCAAGCGTTTCGATGACCGGATCGCCGGGCTGGTTGTCCGGCTTGCCGCCACCGGCTGACTGCCGGATCAGGCGCGACAGCCACCAGAGATAGAGCTCGCGGGTCGTCTGAAACGCATTGTCGGCGGCAGGCCGGGACAGCTTGTCGGCAAATCCGTGCAGCGCCGGGACATCGAGATTTGGCAGGGTCGCGAGCAGCGTCCGCAGGCTTTCGAAATGGCCGATCCCATCGTCCTCGATCAGCGTCACCGCGCGCCCGGCGCTGCCATCGGCCAGCGGCAATACGGCCTCGAGCGCGCCCTCGTCGACGCCGGGCAGGCGCGCGCGGACCGCAGCTTTCAGGTCTTCCGGAGCCAGCGGCGCGAAATCCAGCCTCCGGCACCGTGAGCGGATCGTCGGCAGCAGCCGCCCGGGCGCATGGGCAACGAGGAAGATCACGGCCTTTTCGGGCGGCTCCTCGACGACCTTCAGGATCGAGTTGGCGGCGTTCGGGTTCATCTCGTCGGCGGCGTCGATGATGCCGATGCGCCAGCCGCCCTCGGCCGCCGTCATGTGCATGAAGGGGCCGAGCCGGCGGGTGTCGGAAATGACGATCTCGCCGCGCATCTTGCCGGTCTTCTCGTTGATCGTCCGGGTGACCGGCATCAGGTCGGCATGTCCGCCCGAGCTGACCCGGCGGAACACCCGGTTCTCGGGGTCGAGGTGCAGGGGCGAAGCCCCCTCCTCCGCGTCGCCAAACAGCCCGGCCTCGGGCTCCGGCATCCCGGCCAGCAACCAGCGCGCGGCGCGATAGGCGAAGGTCGCCTTGCCGACGCCGCGCGGGCCGGACAGCAGCCAGGCATGATGCAACCGCCCGGAGCGTGCCGCCTCCGCGAACACCGCCTCGGGTTTGGCCTGACCGAACAGGTCGACCGCATGGCGCGGCTTGAGGAATCCGGGTTCCTCGTCGTCGTCCTTGGTGGATTTCTTTGCGGCCGCCATCACGCAGCCCCGCTGTTCGGGAGCGGGATATGCGTCTCGACCACGCGCCAGACCGCGTCTTGCACTGCTTCGGGCGATGCGTCCGCGTCGATCAGCCTGCAGCGCTCCGGGTGCGCGTCCGCGATTGCCCGGAACCCCGCGCGGACACGGGCATGAAATCCCTCGCCCATGCGCTCGTATCGATCCTCCGGCGTCTCGTCATCCCGGCCGGCGGCGCGCGCAAGGCCGGCGTCGACCGGCAGATCGAGGATGAACGTAATATCCGGTGCCGTGTCG
>JAJFFI010000127.1 GCA_021776755.1 Alphaproteobacteria bacterium
CTGGGACCGGATCATGCGCGCGACAAACGCCTATGCCGAGCCCGGCGTGATCTTCATCGACCGCATCAACAAGGCGAATAATCTTTATTACTGCGAAACGATCTCCGCGACCAATCCCTGCGGTGAGCAGCCCCTGCCCCCCTATGGCGCTTGCCTCCTGGGTTCGATCAATCTGGCGCGCCTGGTGACCGATCCGTTCGAGGCCGAAGCTGCCCTCGACATGGAAGAGTTCGAACGGATCGTACCGCTCGCCGTCCGCATGATGGACAACACCATCGATGTGTCGAACTTCCCGCTCGAGGCGCAGCGCGCCGAGGCTCAGGCCAAGCGCCGTATCGGGCTTGGGGTCACGGGTCTGGCCGACGCGCTCATCATGTGCAACGCCCGCTATGGCAGCGAGAAAGCCGTGCAGCTGACCGAGCGCTGGATGGCCACACTGCGGCGCGCCGCCTACAGGGCATCGGTCGAAATCGCCAAGGAAAAAGGCGCCTTCCCGCTCTTCGATGCCGAAAAGGTCCTCGCCAGCGAAACCGCGCAGCAGCTCGACGACGAGCTTCGCGATGCGATCCGCAAGCACGGCATCCGCAACGCGCTGCTCACCTCGGTCGCGCCCACGGGCACCATCTCGATCTATGCCGACAATGTCTCCTCCGGGCTCGAGCCGGTGTTCAGCTTCACCTACACCCGGAGCGTCCTGATGCCTGACGGCACGCGCCGCCAGGAAGAGGTCTCGGACTATGCCTATCGCCTCTACCGCAAGCTCAAGGGCGCCAACACCGAACTGACCGACGCCTTCGTCGATGCCCAGTCGCTGTCCCCGGCCGAGCACGTGGTGATGCAGGCTGCGGTCCAGAAATACATCGACAGCTCGATCTCGAAGACCATCAATTGCCCTGAGGACATTTCCTTCGCCGAGTTCAAGGATGTCTACATGCAGGCCTACGATCTCGGCTGCAAAGGCTGCACGACGTACCGGCCGAACGAAATCACGGGCTCGGTCCTCGAGGTCACAAAAGACAAGAAAGAAGCCAAGGACGCGGGTGGCGAACAGGCTGCGCTTCCTTTCGATGAGCCTCCCAAGCGTCCGAGGGACGAGCTCGATGCCGGCGGTGTGGTCTACATGACCCAGCCCCTGATGCGCCCCGAGGAGCTGCCCGGCCAGACCTACAAGATCCGCTGGCCGGACTCGGATCACGCGATCTACATCACGCTGAACGACATCGTCCAGGACGGCCGCCGCCGCCCCTTCGAGGTGTTCATCAATTCGAAGAACATGGAGCACTACGCCTGGACCGTGGCGCTCACCCGCAAGATCTCGGCGGTGTTCCGGCGCGGTGGCGATGTCTCGTTCGTGGTCGAGGAACTGAAGGCCGTGTTCGATCCGCGCGGCGGCCAGTGGATGGGCAAGAAATACGTCCCCTCGCTGCTCGCCGCCATCGGCGACGTCATCGAGCGCCACATGATCGACATCGGCTTCCTGCCCGCCACCGATACGCACGTCGGCGAATTGGAGATGCAGGAGGCCGCCCAGGTCGTGAGCCTCGGCGACCGGCGGCCTGCAGGCAGTGGCAGCGACACCGCAACCCGTGCGCTGCCCAACTGCCCGAAATGCTTCCAGTCAAGCCTGATCCGCCAGGAAGGCTGCGACATCTGCACAAGCTGCGGCTATTCGAAATGCGGGTAATGTCCCGCGCGCCGGCAAAGGAAACGACATGAACCGCAAATTCAATCCAGCCAACGTCTCCGGCCCGCACGGCGCCTATATGCATGGCTGCGAATATCCGCTTTCGGGCCGTGGGCTCGAGATCGCGGGGCAGTCCGGCGACATGCCCGACGGGACGCTGCCGCCAGATGCCCGCAGCCAGGCCGAATGGGCGCTCCGGAATATTCTCGCGATCCTGGCCGACGCGGACATGGGTCCGGAGCATCTGACCAAACTCACCATCTTCGCCCTCGACCGCGCCTACGTCCCGGACTGGCGCGCGGCCCGGGATGAAATCCTCGGCGACATCCACGTGCCCGGCACCATGGTCATCGTGCCGGGCCTCGTGAACCCCGACTGGCTGATCGAGATCGATGCCCGCGCGGTAAAAGCGGAATAGGCATAATCCATATCGTCATTTCTAAGCACAGCCGGAAAATGACGGGCAGGACAAGACAGGGGATTTCTAGCCGGTCTGCCGCCGCACCTCGGCCAGCACTGCCTTCAGATGCGCATCGGGCAATCCCATCTCTTCGAGATGCGCGACGGTGCTTTCCAGATACTCCGTGTTCGGACCCCGTTTGCCGACGCCCTGGGCAATCAGGCGCGCGGTTTCGGCGACCGACAGCTTGCAGGCATAGCGTTCGGTCTGGCGGTCGGCGACATAGGTGTGCGCCTCGACCCGGCGGCCATCGTCGAGCCGCACCGGCACCCTGCGCGGGAGATAGACGTAGTGCACCATTTCGCGTTCATGCAGGTAGTCCATAACTTGCGCGCGGTCGGTCCTCTCAACCTCATAGGCCATGCCTCGGCACGACCCGCCCCGGTCGAGCCCCAGCACCAACCCCGGCACCTCGGGCGTGCCGCGATACATGTGCGAGTAGACGCAGAACGCGCGGTGATAGCCGTGCAGCGTCGCGACCGTGCGGGCGCGATGCGGAAACCCCGGGTTCCACATCAGGGAGCCGTAGCCGAAAACCCAGAAACTGTCCGTGCCGTCGCTCATGTCACTCCGGGTGCACCTCGTTGCGCGCGGAGTGTAGCGGGCGCACACCATCGTGCAACCGCACCCGCCGCGGGCGCACGGATCGCTCGACGCGCCGGAGCCCGCCGCCTATAACCGCACCCTGTTTCCCCAACATCCTCGCGAACCGCCATGCGCCGTCTTCTGATCGCCGTCATCGTCCTGCTCGTTCTCGCCGCTGGCGGGTATGGCGCCTACTGGTTCGTGTTTGCCGGCCGTATCCCGGGTGAGGTCGAGAAATGGGCCGAACGCGAGCGCTCGCGCGGCCT
>JAJFFI010000128.1 GCA_021776755.1 Alphaproteobacteria bacterium
CACGAAAAGGCCGGACCAACCGGCCCGGCCTTCCACAGAAAAATCGACCTAGACCCGATGCGCCGGATCTACCGCTGCGCGTTCTGAGGCACCATCGCGGGCGCCTGGACGAGCGTCATATCGATCACATCGCCCTTGTGGAAAAAGCGGATCTGCACGGCGATGCCGTTGCCGTCATACCAGATCTCGCGTTTCACGCCGCCGGTAATGCGGAAGTGACGCGTCGTCACCGTGCGCCCCGCAACCTGGATGCGCGCGGCGCCGATCTCGGTCACCTGGATCGGCTTGACCTCGCCGTCGACCACATCGACGGCCTTGCTGGCGGCGGCCGACTCGATCCGCCAGGGATTGGACGGCGAAATCACGCCCGACGCCTGATGCGGCCCCTTGCTGCCGTCGATCTGCAGCACGCTACCCTGGCGCGCCGCAGTGACGGTCGAAACCTTGCCGTCCTGGTCCGTGTGCCCGTTGAACCGCACGAGTTCGCGGCCCTGCCACTGCTCGCGGCGGGCGGCGGTCTGGCGATAGGCGACAACGCCCAGCACCTTGACCACGATCGACTCGTGGCTCTGGATCGTCAGCTTGTCGCCATCGACCCGGACCGTGTTCACGACCGTGCCGATTTCGCCCCGCGAGTCATGGTTGATCGCGTAGACATAACGGCCTTCGGCGAAGCTCGACGTCCCGGTGTCCGGTGACGCAACCGCGGCGCCGGCCGCAAATGCGGTAACGGTGGCAAAAAACAGGGCAATCACCCAACTGATGCGGGCGTTTGTCATAGGTTTGTCCTAAAGTAATGTCAGGTTCGGTGCGCTTGAGCGCGTCCAAACCATGTTGCATTGCACTGTAACATGGGTTTGACACAACTTAAGTCAATTGAAGTCAAACTTTCGTGAAGAATTTTGTACAGAAGGCAGGTTAATGAACGGCATCCCGGACGATCCCGAGCTTTGGGACGATGTGCCCTCGAACCCGTCAGGGGCGCCGTCGTTCAGCGAGATTGCTGCACTGCACATTTCACGCCGGGCCGTGCTGGCCGGCGGCATTGCCGGGGGACTCGCGGCGCTGGCGCCAATCAGCGGATCGCGGGCGGCGTCGGGGCCGTCAACCCTGACCTTCGAGGAGGTTACCCACACCCTCGGCACGACGGATGCAGTGGCGCCGGGATATGACGCGCGGGTGCTGATCCGTTGGGGTGACGCAGTTGCAACAGATGCGCCGGCCTTCGATGCCGCCAGCCTGACCGCGGACGGCCAGGAAAAGCAGTTCGGCTACAACAACGATTTTCTCGCCTACCTGCCATTGCCGCCCGGCACCCAGGGCTCGACGCACGGGTTGCTCTGCGTGAATCATGAATACACAAACCGCGAGTTGATGTGGCCGGATACAGGGCGTGGCGACGCGCTCCCCGAGGCGCAGGGCCGGGTCGAGATGGCGGGGCACGGGCACAGCATCGTCGAGGTGCGGCGCGAGGGGGAGCACTGGGCGGTCGTGCGGCCGAGCAAATACGCCCGGCGCATCACGGCCGCGACACCGATGCGGCTGTCGGGACCGGCCGCCGGGCACACGCGCCTCAAGACCAACGCCGACCCCACCGGCACCAGGGTGTTGGGAACGATCAACAACTGCGCGGGAGGGATGACGCCCTGGGGCACGGTGCTTATCGCCGAGGAGAACTTCAACTACTACTTCGCCGGCAATGCCGAGGCGGGACCGGAGGCCGCGAGCCGCAAGCGATATGGCATCAAGGGGCGCGCCTGGTATGCCTGGCACCGGTTCGACGACCGCTTCAGCCTCGACCGTGAACCCCGCGAGCCGAACCGGTTCGGCTGGGTGGTCGAGATCGATCCCTACGACCCGAACGCCACGCCGGTCAAACGCACCGCGCTCGGCCGCTTCAAGCACGAGGGTGCGGCAGTGGCGGTGTCGTCAGATGGACGGGCGGTTGTGTATTCGGGGGACGATCAGGCTTTCGATTATGTCTATCGTTTCGTGTCCGCAAGGAAGATCGACATCGTCAACCGCGAGAACAACCGCGACCTGCTCGATGACGGCGAGCTTTCCGTCGCGCGCTTCGATGCCGACGGGACGATGGCCTGGCTGCCGCTGATCCACGGGCAGGGGCCGCTGACCGAGGAAAACGGTTTTGCGAGCCAGGCCGATGTGCTGATCGACGCGCGCCGGGCAGCAGATCTTCTGCAGGCGACGCCGATGGACCGGCCCGAGCAGATCGCCGTCAGTCCGCGGACCGGGCGGGTCTATATCAATCTCACCAACAACAGCGCGCGGGACGAAGTGAATGCCGCCAATCCCCGGGCGCCGAACCGTTATGGCCATATCGTCGAGCTGTCGCCGGCGGTGTATCCGGGCCGGACCAACGTGCGGGTCGGGCACCACGAGCCGGTGTTCAAGTGGGATATTCTGCTGCAGGCGGGCGACCCGGCCGACCCGGACACGGGCGCGAAGTATCACCCGGACGTCAGCGCGAATGGCTGGCTCAACGCGCCCGATGGCTGCGCGATCGACCCCGAGGGCCGGCTCTGGATCGCCACCGACCAGGGCAGCCGCCAGATCAAGCGCGGCGTGCCGGACGGACTCTATGCCTGCGACGTCGTGGGCAAGGGCCGGGCGCTGACGCGATTTTTCTACCGCACCCCGATTGGCGGCGAACTTTGCGGCCCGGCGTTTACACCCGACGGCCAGACCGTGTTCGTCGCGATCCAGCATCCGGGCGAGCGCTCGGACTTCAACGCGCCTTCGACCCGCTGGCCGGACTTCCAGGACGGCGTGCCGCCACGGCCGTCGGTGGTCGCGATCACCCGCAAGGCCGGCGGCCGGATCGGGCAGTGAATTCATGGCCTCGCGCGGCGGCCCGTCCGTTTGACGGCGCCCCCGGCCCGGCCTAAGACTGTGCCGCCTTTTCTCAGGCAGTTGGGGCGGGATCAGACGCGATGACGGCATTCGATCTGGCGGCTTTCTATGAGGCCGAGTTCGACGAGCATGCGGCAGTGACGGCGGCGGCGCGCAGCGCGCTGGCCGCGCCCTTTGCACGCCTTGTCGCGGTCTCCGCCGAAGCCATCCGGAAGGGCGGCAAGATCATGCTGTTCGGCAACGGCGGCAGTGCGGCCGATGCCCAGCACCTCGCGACCGAGCTGACCGTGCGCTACAAGACCGACCGCGCGCCGATCGCGGCGATTGCGCTCACCACCGATACCTCGGCCCTGACCGCGGGCGGCAACGATCTCGGCTTTGAGGCGATTTTTTCCCGCCAGGTCGAGGCGCTGGGCAAGCCCGGCGATGTGGCGCTCGGCATCTCGACTTCGGGCAACAGCGCGAATGTGATCGCCGCGCTCGAAGCCGCCAAGGCCGGCGGCATGACGGCGGCCGCCCTCGGCGGGCGCGACGGCGGCAAGCTCAAGGGGCTTGCCGATCCACTGCTGGTCGTGCCCTCGGAGACCACGGCCCGCATCCAGGAAATGCACATCACCATCGGCCAGATGCTCTGCGGTGCGCTCGAGCTCGAACTCGGGCTTGTCGAGGGCGGCGCCTGATGGCGGCGGCGGAAAGCCTGCCGGATCTGGCGCGCGCGCTCTCGAAGGCGCGGGTGCTGGTGATCGGCGATGTCATGCTCGACCGCTTCGTTGAGGGCACGGTCAGCCGGATTTCGCCGGAAGGCCCGATCCCGGTTCTCGAAATCGCGCGCGAGACCCAGATGCTGGGCGGTGCCGGCAACGTGGTGCGCAACCTCGTGGCGCTCGGCGCGCATGCCGGTTTTGTCTCGGTCGTCGGCGACGACGACGCCGGGCACGTGGTGACCGGCTTGTTTGCGGACCTCGCGGGGGCGGAGCCGGATCTGCTCGTCGACCCGGGCCGCCGGACATCCATCAAGACGCGGTATCTCGCCGGTGGACAGCAATTGCTGCGGACCGACCATGAAAAGGTCGCGCCGCTCTCTGCCGAGCGCGAGGCGCAGGTACTGCGCCGCGTCGAGGCCATGCTGGGTGGCGCCGGTGCGGTCGTGCTGTCCGACTACGCCAAGGGCGTCTTGAGCGATACTGTCATCGCGGCCGTGATCGAGCTGGCCGCGAAGGCCGGTGTGCCGGTGATCGCCGATCCCAAGGGCCGCGACTTCGCGCGCTACAAGGGCGCGCGGCTGGTGACGCCGAACCGGCATGAGTTGGCGGCGGCGACCGGACAGGAGACCGCGGCGGACGACGACGTGGCGGCGGCCGCGGCGCACGTGGTTGCCGGCTGCGGGATCGCGGGCGTTCTGGCGACCCGCGGGGCCGACGGAATGACGCTTGTCGATGGCGCGGCAGCGGCCGTGCATCTGCCGGCCCGGGCCCGCGAAGTGTTCGACGTATCCGGCGCGGGCGATACGGTTGCCGCCGTCATCGCGGCTGCGGTCGCGGCCGGCCTGGAGTTGCCGGAGGGCGCGGCGCTGGCCAACGCCGCTGCGGGCATCGTCGTTGCCAAGACCGGCACCGCGACGGCCTCGGTGGAGGAAATCGTATCCGCGCTGCAGACCCAGGCGTTGCTGAGCGGCGCCGAGAAGATCTGCGCCCGCGCTGACGCCGCCGGGCGGGTCGAGGGCTGGCGGCGGCAGGGGCGGCGGGTCGGGTTCACCAACGGCTGTTTCGACCTGCTGCACCCGGGGCATGTCTCGCTGCTCGCCCAGGCGCGCAGCACGTGCGACCGGCTGATCGTCGGGCTCAACAGCGACGCTTCGGTGCGGAAGCTGAAGGGCGAGTCCCGCCCGGTCCAGTCCGAGACCGCGCGGGCTACCGTGCTTGCCTCGTTGGCACCCGTCGACATGGTGGTGGTCTTCGGCGAGGAGACACCACTGGCGCTGCTCGAGGAACTCAAGCCCGATGTTCTGGTGAAGGGTGCGGACTACACCCGCGAGGAAGTCGTCGGCGGCGATCTGGTCGAGAGCTACGGCGGGCGTGTCGTGCTGGCGGACATCCTCGACGGTCACAGCACCACAGGCACGATTGCCCGCGCCTTCGGCGACGGCTGAACCGGAAACACCTGTTTCAATGTCAGAAAGGTTGCGGGTCCACGGCTGATTGCAGCCGGCGGCCGGCGGTGATGGCAAAGCGCACGGTCTGGGCCCGGCGCCGGGCGGCATTGAGCGGATGCTCGGCCGCCGGGCGAACAATTTCGCACCCATAGGGGTCGGCGATCATCAGGCCCGAGTCCTCGGGAAGAATCTGGCGCGGGAAATCGCGGTCGACAGCGAAGTAAAACCGGTCGGCGTAGGGCAGGTACTCCCACCATTTCTGATCGGTCCGGAAATCGGCTTCCGAGCTCTTGACCTCGACGATCGTGAACCGGCCATCCTTGTCGAGCGCCATCACATCGACCCGGCGCCCCTTGCCGACGCGGAATTCCAGCAACGTGCCTTGCCCCAGTTCGCGCAATGTTCGGCAAACGCCGCGCGCCAGAGCGTCGCCGAGGGAGCTGCGCGCCCGCTTTTGTGCGGCACGGCGGGCCAACGGCCGGGGCGGCTCGATCTCGAACAGGGGGCCGGGTGAGTA
The DNA here is from genome assembly GCA_021776755.1 of Alphaproteobacteria bacterium. Classification (GTDB taxonomy): domain Bacteria; phylum Pseudomonadota; class Alphaproteobacteria; order JAJFFI01; family JAJFFI01; genus JAJFFI01. The sequence goes on from JAJFFI010000128.1 coordinate 5,541, forward strand.
ACTGTCGTCAAGCGACATGGATGATCCTCCGTTGCGGCCTGCCTCACCGCGGCCCGAAAGGATATTTCACCATGCGGGCCCATGCCAACCTGTAATTACTTAGAATTGCTCACGAACCGTATTTTTGTGCATTGCACAATTTTTTCCTTGAAATGGGGATGCAAAGCCCTAACATAGCCGTAATAGGAAGGCAGAAACGCCTTCGCACGAGCGAACAACGGCTCAGCCGTCTCGCTCCCGCACTGCGGCACAGGTATTGCCGCGCGCCCTAAGGGGTAGGGCTTCGGGGGAGTATTGAACACGAAGCCGGCCTGTCACAGGCCCAAGAGGAGAGAGTCACGGAAGGGGAAATTGAAATGACCTGCCAATAAACCGCAGGCAATTTCCAAGACCGTCCAAGTAATTCCTCAATACTGCAATCGAACATCAAGCTTCGCGCGAGGCTTTACTCGCGTTGTCTTAACTATTGCGTAACGGTACCATGACAAAATTCGACTGGCCTGAAACCGATTCCGCGCCCGACGTCCGGCGCAGGCTGACCTGGAGACAGATGGTGGCCAACCCGGGAAAGACAGTTCGACGCTCCTTGCGCGCCCTTAGGCATGCCGTTCTTCCCGAGCGCCAGATCTTTTTCCGCATCCGGAGCGAGATCGACTACGTCACGCTGACGCCGGTGCGCCAGCTCGCGCTCTATGGCGGCGTGCTGGCAGTGGTCGGCTGGATGGCCTTCAGCACGTTCCATGTGCTCGCGCTCGACTGGATGGTCGAGCGGCGCGCGCAGTCGGCGAAGGATGCCTGGGGCGCTTTTGCCCGGGTCGATTCCGAGCGCGGCGAACTTGTCGCCCAACGCGACCGGCTGAACCGCAAGATCCAGGACCTCGAAGTGACGCTCGCCGTCGTGCAGGTCTCGCAGGAGAAGCTGCTCGAGCGCGTCGCGAATCGTACGGACGAGGGTATTGCTGAAGCGACCCGCCTTCTCGGCATGACCGGCATTGACGTCGACACCCTGATCGAAGCCGCCGAGCGGCGCGAGAAACAGGACGATCTGACTTTGGCC
>JAJFFI010000129.1 GCA_021776755.1 Alphaproteobacteria bacterium
TACTGGGACAATCCGGAGAAGACGGCCGAGGCATTCCGCGGCGACTACCTGACCGTCGGCGACATCGCGATCCGCGATCCGGGCGGCTACATCCGCCTGATCGACCGCAAGAAGAACCTCATCATCTCGGGCGGGGAAAACGTCTATCCGTCGGAGGTGGAGGCGGTGCTCGCCGCCCATCCCGCCGTCAAGGACGTCGCCGTTGTCGGAATACCGGACCCGAAATGGGGCGAGCTGGTACAGGCCGCCGTCGTCGCCCGCGCCGATCATGACATATCCGAGGCCGACCTGATCGCCTGGGCGAAAGACCAGCTCGCCGGCTACAAGCGCCCGCGCTCGATCGTGTTTCTCGCCGCCGACGAGATGCCGCGCAATGCCACGGGCAAGATCCTGCACCGGGAGTTGCGGGAGCGGCTGGCCGCAAGAACCGGGGCCAAGACCTGAATTTGTCATCAACCGGACATTGTTTCGCTTTTTGAAAGGACGCGCGCCATGAGCGCCAACGTGACAAGTATCCCCAAACAGGACCTCAACGAGGACACAACCAGCGTCGCGGCATGGATCGCGCGCGCGCTCAAGGCCCGCGGCGTCGACCGCGTCTTCGGGCTTCAGGGCGGGCATATCCAGCCGATCTGGGACCATCTCGCCCGCGAGGGCGTCCGCATTGTCGACGTGCGGGACGAGCGCGCCGGCGTCCATATGGCGCACGCGCACGCTGAACTGACCGGCGGGCTCGGGATTGCGATGGCGACCGCGGGCCCGGGCGTGACCAACACCGTGACCGGCATGGCGAACGCCGATCTTGCTCGTGCCCCGGTGTTGCTGATCGGTGGCTGCACGTCGCGGCCGCAGGCCAACATGGGCCCGCTGCAGGACATCCCGCATGTCGACATCCTGCGCCCAGTGTGCCGCTACGCCCGCACTGCCCGGGTAGCGGAGCAGGTGCTCCGCGAGCTCGACGAGGCGATCGCGCGGGCCATGGGCGACGCCGGCGAACCAGGTCCGGCCTACATCGAAGTTCCGACCGATGTGCTGCGCACGCCGGTCGCGGCAAACCTCGTGCTCGACGACTGGATGACCGCGAAGCCCGCGCGGCGGCTGCCGCCCGGCCCGGCGCTGGTCGACGAGGCGGTCGCGGCGATCCGGGCCGCGCGGCGCCCGCTCGTGGTGAGTGGCCGGGGCGCGCGCAGCGCGGGCGCGGCGCTGGTGCGATTCCTCGATGCGGCGGACACGCTTTATCTCGATACCCAGGAAAGCCGCGGCCTGGTCCCGGCTGGCCACAAGGCCGCGGCCGGCGCGGTCCGGGCACAGGCGATGGGCGGGGCGGACCTTGTCGTCACGCTGGGGCGCAAGCTCGACTATCAGCTCGCCTACGGCTCGCCGGCAATCTATCCGGACGCGAAATTCCTGCGGATCGCGGACACTGCGGGCGAGCTGATCGACAACCGGCGGGGAACGCCGGAAATTCTGGCCGACGTGTCCCTCGCCCTCGACGCCATCACGGCGGCACTCGGCAACGATGCCGGCGCGCGCGACACGGACTGGCTCGAGGGGCTGCGACAGAAGCACGGCGAACGCTCGTCACAGGGGACAAGCGAGCACGCGCCGCAGACCGGCGCCGACGGCAAGATCCATCCGCTGGCAATCTTCGAGGCGATCCGCAAGGTTGCCGACGAGGACTACATCGCCATCGCCGACGGTGGCGACCTCCTGAGCTTCGCCCGCGTCGGGCTCGCGGCGAAAACCTATCTCGATGCCGGCGCCTTCGGCTGCCTCGGCGTGGGTGTGCCTTTCGCCAACGCCGCGGCTCTCGCCCACCCGGAGCGCCAGGTGATCTCGGTGAACGGCGACGGCGCCTTCGGGCTCAACGCGATGGAAATCGACACCGCCGTGCGCCACGGCGCCAAGGCGGTCTTCATCGTCTCCAACAACGCGGCCTGGAACATCGAGCGCTTCGACCAGGAGTACAACTACGGCGGCCGGGTGGTCGGCACGACGCTCCGCCATTCCGACTACGCGGCGATGGCCCGCGCGCTCGGCGCCCACGGCGAGCGGGTCGAGGACCCGGCGGAGCTTGGCCCGGCCCTCGAACGGGCACTCGCGAACGCGCCGGCCGTCATCGACGTCGTCACCTCGCAGGTCGCCGTCTCGTCCGACGCGCAGAAGGGCCTCGGCTTCGTGCCCGACTACCAGGCGCTGACCGCCTGGGATGACGCCGAACGCGCGCGGCGCGCCGCAACGTAGAGCGCAAACGCATTCGCACCATGGCTGCGCTGGCTCTCGCAACGCCGGATATACACCGGCGAGGCGCAGCTCAGCTGGCAGGGCCTGAATGAGCCCAAAGGTGTGCCAGCCGCCAAGGCGGACGAAATCCTGTCGGGCTTTTACGCCTCGATCGCAAACAAGATCGGCGAGAAGTTCAAGCGTGTGAAATAGGCCGCGCCGCAGGCCTTCGGGCGAGCCAGGAACGCAAGCCCGTGTTTCGCATTTGCCCCGCCCCGGGCCACCGCCCGGGCGGGATTTTTTAGCTACGTATCCAGGAAGCTCCTCAGCTTCCGGCTCCGGCTCGGGTGCTTGAGCTTGCGGAGGGCTTTGGCCTCGATCTGGCGGATGCGTTCGCGGGTGACGCTGAACTGCTGGCCGACTTCTTCCAGCGTGTGGTCGGTGTTCATGCCGATACCGAAACGCATGCGGAGCACGCGCTCCTCGCGGGGTGTGAGGGTTGCCAGCACCCGGGT
>JAJFFI010000130.1 GCA_021776755.1 Alphaproteobacteria bacterium
CGTGCGCCGCTCGTGTGCCTTGCGGGTGGGGGCGGCGATCGAGTTCATCCACTGCTATTCGCTGGTCCACGACGACATGCCCTGCATGGACGATGACGACCTGCGCCGCGGCAAGCCGACGGTCCACAAGAAATGGGACGAGGCGACGGCGGTGCTCACGGGCGATGCGCTGCAGACGCTGGCGTTCGAGGTGCTGGCGGACGCCGAGACCCACGAGGACCCTAACGTGCGCTGCGAGCTGGTGGCGGCGCTGGCTCATGCCGCCGGCGGCGAAGGGATGGTCGGCGGGCAGATGTTCGATCTCGCCGCCGAGGCCCTGCCGCCGCTCAACATCGGCGAGATCACGCGGCTGCAGCAGATGAAAACCGGGCGCCTGTTCGCGTTTTCCTGCGAGGCGGGCGCGATCCTCGGCAAGGGCGATCCGGCGCAGCGCCAGGCGCTGCAGAACTATGCCCACGACATGGGGCTGGCCTTCCAGATCGCCGACGACATCCTGGATGTGGAGAGCGATGCCGCAACCCTCGGCAAGGCCACGCAGAAGGACGCCGAGGCCGGCAAGGCGACGTTTATTTCGATCCTCGGGCTCGACCGCGCCCGGGCGCAGGCGGAGATGCTGGCCGAGCAGGCGGCGGCGCACCTTGATTTGTTTGACGAAAAAGCCGACCTTCTGAAGGACATCGCCCGATACATGGTCGAGCGGAAAAAGTAACGAAAATGCACAATCCGCGCCGTAATCCGAGCGCGGAGACACGATAATCGGTTAGTGCGCCTGAGGGTGGATCTAGGTCCCGGGCCGGGCGCTGGCTGCAAAACCGGGGGACGTACCGACGTGACCGACAAGACACCGAAGCCGTCAGACGAAAAGGCGGCCAGCAAGACGCCGTTGCTCGACACGATCAACGTCCCCGCGGACATGAGCCATCTGACGCTCGACCAGGTGAAGCAGCTCGCCGACGAATTGCGCACCGAGGTCATCGACGCGGTCTCGATCACCGGCGGGCATCTGGGCGCGGGGCTCGGCGTGGTCGAGCTCACGACCGCGATCCATCACCTCTTCAACACGCCCGACGACCGGCTGATCTGGGACGTCGGGCATCAGTGCTATCCGCACAAGATTCTCACCGGCCGGCGCGACCGCATCCGCACGCTCCGCCAGGGTGGCGGCCTGTCGGGTTTCACCAAGCGCAGCGAAAGCGAATACGACCCGTTCGGCGCCGCGCACAGCTCCACGTCGATCTCGGCCGGCCTCGGCATCGCCGTCGGCCGCGACCTGCAGGGGCGCGACAATCATGTGATCGCGGTGATCGGCGACGGCTCGATGAGCGCCGGCATGGCCTATGAGGCGATGAACAACGCGGGCTCGATGGACTCGAAGCTGATCGTCATCCTGAACGACAACGACATGTCGATCGCCCCGCCCGTGGGCGCGATGAGCGCCTATCTCTCGCGGCTGATTTCGTCCAAGTCGTTCCGCTCGATCCGGCACATCGGCAAGATGATGGCCGAGAAGTTCCCGCGCGCGATCCAGACCGCGGCCCAGCGGGCCGAGGAATTTGCCCGCGGCATGGTCACCGGCGGTACGCTGTTCGAAGAGCTCGGCTTCTACTATGTCGGCCCCGTCGACGGGCACAATCTCGACCACCTGATCCCGGTGCTGAAGAACGTCCGCGACGACAAGGACGGCGGGCCGATCCTCGTTCATGTGGTGACGCAAAAGGGCCACGGCTACGCGCCCGCCGAGAATTCCGCCGACAAATATCACGGCGTGTCGAAGTTCGACGTGGTCACCGGCGAGCAGGTGAAGGCCAAGTCCAACGCGCCGTCCTACACCAAGGTGTTCGCCAACGCGCTGATCAAGGAAGCCGAGAAGGACCCCCGCATTGTGGCGATCAGCGGCGCGATGCCGTCGGGCACCGGCCTCGATCTCTTCGAGAAAGCCTATCCCGACCGCTGCTTCGATGTCGGTATCGCCGAGCAGCACGCGGTGACGTTCGCCGCCGGGCTTGCGACCGAGGGCATGCGCCCGTTCGCCGCGATCTATTCGACCTTCCTGCAGCGGGGCTATGACCAGGTCGTCCATGACGTCGCGATCCAGAACCTGCCGGTGCGGTTTGCAATGGACCGCGCGGGGTATGTCGGTGCTGACGGCCAGACCCATTGCGGCGCCTTCGATGTCGCCTATCTCGGCTGCCTGCCGAATTTCGTGCTGATGGCCGCGTCCGACGAGGCCGAGCTTGTGCACATGGTGGCGACCGCCGCGGCGCATGACGACGGCCCCATCGGGCTCCGCTATCCGCGCGGCGAAGGCATCGGCATCGACATGCCCGAGGCGGGCGTGCCGCTCGAGATTGGCAAGGGCCGCGTCATCCGCGAAGGCAAGACGGTCGCGCTGCTGTCCTACGGCACGCGGCTGCAGGAGTGTCTGAAGGCCGCTGACGAGCTTGCCGCCAAGGGCTTCTCGACGACGGTCGCCGATGCGCGCTTTGCCAAGCCCCTCGACACCGGTCTCGTCAACCGGCTCGCC